>DATGQJ010000034.1:0-6099 GCA_035304265.1 Oceanobacillus sp. | reverse complement strand
TACCGAGCCGCTGGTCGAAAGTTTCGCGGGTGATAGTTCGGCGCAAAGTGTCGAGATCGTGCTGCACATCAAGCAATCCACCACAGGTTTCACAGGTGTAAACCACCTCGTCGGTTGGGTATTGCCGTCCACAATCCATGCATTGTAAGATGCTCAACATATGCGCCTCATTTGAGTTCAATGATGAATACTGGGTGATGGGACGCACAACTGTGCGCCCCTCTACGTACTTCTGTTCATTAAGGATAGCACCTCTCATGCGAAAAGCTAGCGCCTTTGCCCCTGCCACTGTTGCCAATTTAGGTGTCGGCTTCGACATCCTCGGTCTTGCCTTGTGTGAGCCGGGGGATACGGTTCACGCTGAACGGGTGGACGAACCCGGCGTGACGATTGCAGCGATTGAGGGCGACGACGGCAAACTGCCATTAGAAGCGGAAAAGAACACGGCGGGTGTGGCGGCGGCAAGCGTGCTGCGAACGGCAAATGCGAATTTCGGCGTGAGACTGACGATTCATAAGGGATTGCCGCGTGCCAGCGGGTTAGGCAGCAGCGCCGCGAGCGCGGTGGCGGCGGCGGTAGCGGTGAATGCCTTACTGGATGAGCCGTTGCCGCGTGAGGATTTGCTTCCTGCATGTCTTGATGGTGAAGAATTGGTCAGCGGGCGTCATGCCGATAACGTCGCGCCGTGTCTGTTTGGCGGAATCACGCTGGTATACGGCATCGAGAGCAACCAGATCATACGCCTGCCTGTTCCCGCGAATCTGTATCTAGCGTTGGTGACTCCGGCGGTGGAAGTGCCAACCGCGGAGGCGAGGGCGGTTTTGCCTCAAACTGTGCCCCTCAAAACGATGGTGTCACAAACGGCGGGCGTCGCACGTCTTATTGATAGAATTCATCGTCAGGATGTAAAGGCGATGGCGGCGGCGATGGAAGCCGATGGCGTGATCGAACCCGCACGGGCACACCTGATGCCATTGCTGAACGAGATACGGACAGCGGCGAAAAACGCGGGGGCGCTTGGATTGGTCATCAGCGGAGCAGGACCGACGTTATGCGCCGTATGCGACGACGAACGGACGGCGCAACGTGTGGCGGAAGCGATGCGCCAACGCTATGCTGAGGGCGGCATTGAAAGCAAAGTACGGGCGACGCAAGTATCAGAGAGTGGGGCGCTGGTGAGCGCGTAGATGGTTTGTGAAATTGTTGACAAATAAAGGCTGAATTTCTATACTCAGCCACGATCTTTTGAGGCGTAAAAATACTTATTTGTTGGATGGTAGGGACAATGGATGATGTCTCTACAATGCATGTTTCCAACTTAGATGTCTTATTGGCAAGTTGAGAAAGAGCGTTTGGTATGGCTGCGTTGGTCAAGAATTACGTCGGCGGCGAGTGGGTGGAATCCCGCAGCGGCGCGACTTTTGAGTCCTATAATCCTGCAACTGAAGAATTGATCGCTCCTGCCGTGATGAGCAGCGCGGATGACGTAGACGCGGCGGTGAAAGCGGCAAAGGAAGCCTATAAAGAATGGCGGCTTGTGCCCGCGCCACGACGGGGTGAAGTGCTGTATGCCGTCGCCGAACTGCTGAAAGAGCGCAAAGAGTCGCTTGCCCGCACCATGACGCAGGAGATGGGCAAAGTCCTTTCCGAAGCGCGTGGCGACGTGCAGGAAGCCATCGACATGGCGTATTACATGGGTGGGGAAGGGCGACGGATGCTCGGCTACACCGCACCCGTCGAGATGCCGGACAAGTTCGGTATGGCAATCCGTGATTCGGTGGGCGTTATCGGTTTGATCACCCCCTGGAATTTTCCGGTTGCTGTGCCAAGTTGGAAAATGCTTCCCGCGCTGGTGGCAGGCAACGCGGTGGTCTGGAAACCAAGCGAGGACACGCCCAAAACGGCGGCTGAGTTCGTCAAAGTGTTTGAAGATGCCGGATTACCGGGTGGTGTGCTCAATCTCGTGCTTGGGGCGGGGGAAACTGGGGATGCGCTGGTGTCGCACCCGGACGTGCGGGTAATTTCCTTCACGGGTTCAACCGACACCGGATTGAAGGTGTATACCAAAGCCGCGTCGATGGGCAAGAAAGTGTGCCTTGAGATGGGCGGCAAAAACGCCATCATCGTGCTCGACGACGCCAATCTCGAACTGGCGGTCAAGGCGATTACGTGGAGCGCCTTCGGCACTACCGGACAGCGCTGCACCGCAACCAGCCGTTTGATCGTTCAGCGTGGAATCAAGTCAAAGTTGGTCGAGGCGCTGCGCGAGAAGGCGGCGAGCCTGAAGCTCGGCTATGGTCTGGAAGAGGGTGTCGAAGTTGGTCCACTGGTGAACCTCAAGGCGTTGGAAAAAGTGGAGCAGTACGTCGGCATCGGGAAGAACGAGGGCGCTCAGGTCGTGATCGGCGGCGAACGCGCTCCGTTGAGCAAGGGCTATTTTTACCAGCCAACGCTGTTCGCAGATGTGAAACCGGACATGCGGGTTGCCCGCGAGGAAATCTTCGGACCCGTGCTCTCGATTATCGAGGTCGATTCGCTGGAAGAAGCGATTGAAGTCAACAACAGTGTGATTTACGGGCTTTCGAGCAGCATCTTCACCGAGAACGTGAACGCGGCGTTCCGCGCGATCCGTGACCTGACAACCGGCATTGTGTACATCAATCACGGTACCACGGGCGCGGAAATTCAGTTCCCGTTTGGCGGCACGCGCGGCACGGGCAACGGAATGCGCGAAGCCGGACAGACAGCGTTGGACAGCTTTACCGAGTGGAAATCGGTTTACGTCGATTACAGTGGTCGGTTGCAGCGGGCGCAGATTGACAACCGCGAGTGAATTTTTAAGATAGCGGTCATACTTTTCTCGCTCAACCTGTGTTAAAATAGGGCATAATGACAGTTAATCCTCACCAACTTTACTGGGACTCTTCCTATGAAATCGCACTCCAACTGATGGAGACTCATCCTGATGTGGATGTTGAGGATGTCGGGGAAGAACAATTATATCAATGGATTATCGCGTTGCCTGACTTTGCGGACGATCCGGCGTTAGTAAACGAAGGAATCCTCAAGGCGGTTTTACGGGAATGGTATGAGGAGGCAAGCACTCGATGAGTGAACTCAATTTGCGAGAACTGCACAGTACGGAGTTTCCGATTCCGGCGGAATTGCAGGATAACCTCGCGATCACGAGTCTGAGCAAAATCTATAACTGGAGCCGCCGTTCGTCGGTGTGGCCCCTGTTGTTTGGTCTTGCCTGCTGCGCGATTGAAATGATTGCGACGGCGGCATCCCGCTACGATACGGCGCGTTTCGGTATGGAAGTGATGCGTGCCAGCCCGCGCCAATCCGACCTGATGATCGTGTCCGGCACGGTGACCAAGAAGATGGTCGTGCCGATTGTGCGCCTGTACAACCAGATGCCGGAGCCGAAGTACGTGATGGCGATGGGCGCTTGCGCCAGTGGCGGCGGTCCCTTCAAAGAGGGCTACAACGTCGTTTCCGGCATTGACCAGTACGTGCCGGTAGACGTATATGTGCCGGGCTGCCCGCCCACGCCGCAGGCGCTGATGTACGGCTTGATCTCGCTGCAAAAGAAGATCGACGGTCAGTCACTGGCGAATCTGGAAGATGTGCCGTGGTATGGCGTAGGTCCCTCTGATCCTGTACCCGTGCCCATTCTGGGACCCGACATCATCGACCCGCGCCAGATGGAGATCATTCGCCAGCAGGCAGAACGTGCGGCACGGGGCGAGCCTTATGGTACGCGCGAACTTCCCGCCGCCGCGATGGATGTTGTGCAGAAGAAGGTGGCGGCAGGCGCGAAAGCAGTACCTGCGGTTGCAGCACCCACCGCAGCCGAAGTTGCGGCGACTGATCCTGAAAAAGCGGAACGTCTGCGTAAGCGCGAGGAAGCCCTTGCCCGCAAACGTGCCCGCGAAGGCAAGACGGAGTAAATCATGGCTGATCAAACATCCCTCGCTCCTGTGAAATTAGACGCCGCTGACGTACAGACTGCCATTGGCGTCCTCAAGGAGCGCTTTCCTGAATGGGTGAAGGATGATACGCGGCAGGGCTACGGTGGCATCATCGTAGATCGCAACCATCTGGTCGAGGTCGCAGCCACCATCCAGCAGGAACTTGGTTTCGATTATCTCTCCAGCGCGACGGCGGTGGACTATCTCGGCATCGAAGACAGCATGGAGATGGTCTACCATGCGTATCGCACCAGTGGCGGTCCCGCGCTGGTCTTCAAGGCGCAGACGCCGCGTGAAAACGCCGAAATCCCATCGCTGATCGACATCTGGCCCGGCGTAGACTTTCAAGAGCGTGAAGCATACGACCTGTATGGCATTCGCTTTCCCGGTCATCCAAACCTGAAGCGCATTCTGCTGTGGGAAGGCTTTGACGGTCATCCCATGCGTAAGGACTGGAAAGAGCCGTACTACGAGGAAGAACACAAGCCGTTTGAGAGCCGCTGGCCCAAAGGTTATGCCCGCCGTGCGGAAGAACTCAACATCTACGGCAAGAACGTCCAGTATCCCGCCGATTTCGACCTTTCGCGCCTGAGCGATACATCCGAGCAAGCGCTGTACAGTGGTATGGGGCTTGGTGTGGATGTTGAGTCGCTCGACAGCGAGGACAAGCTCAAGACAGATCGCCTTGTGGTGAATCTGGGTCCGCATCATCCGAGCACGCACGGCGTGTTCCGCATGGTGGTGACGCTTAACGGCGAAACGATTGAATCGCTTGAGCCTGTGATGGGCTACTTGCACCGCAACCATGAACAGATCGGCGAGCGTAACGCATGGCTGCATAACATCCCATTCACGGATCGCCTCGATTACATCTCCGGCATGGGCAACAATCTTGGTTATGTGCTTGCCGTAGAGAAACTGTTGGAGCAGGGCGCACGTTACCAGCCGCCGACCTATCGCGCGGAAGTCATCCGCGTGTTGATGGTTGAACTCAATCGTATCGTCAACCACTACTGGGCGATTGGCTTCTTGCTCAACGACCTCGGCGCGTTCTTCACGCCAGCGCTGTACGCGATTGCCGAGCGCGAGAAGATTCTCGACTTCTTCGAGGCGACGGCAGGCTCGCGCATGATGTACAACTACATGCGCTTCCAGGGAGTCTACAAAGACCTGCCGGAGCGTATTCGCAGCGTCGCCAACCTCGTCAATGACCGGGTGCGCGACTTCGACACGATGGATTACCTGACCGAACTTATCAACGAACGCATTCCGCGCTCGATTGATGAGTTGGATCACTTCCTGACGGACAGTGAAATCATCAAGACGCGCTGCATTGGCGTGGGCTATCTGCCGCCAGAGATGGCTGTAGCCTATAGCTGCTCCGGTCCGCTGCTGCGTGCCAGTGGCGTGCCTTACGACGTGCGTCGTGCTGATCCGTACAGCATCTACCCCGAACTCGACTTCGACGTAGCCGTGCGCTACAACGGCGACATTTATGACCGCTACCTGATTCGTCTGGACGAAATGCGCGAGAGTGTCCGCATTCTCAAGCAGATTCTCCCCCGGCTGGAAAGCACCAAGGGCGAGAGCATCTTCAGCGGCAATAAGGCGATCTACATGCCGCGCGTTCCAGTGGGTGAGGCATACGGGCGCGTGGAGAACCCGAAGGGTGAACTCGGCTTTTACGTCGTGTCGCAAGGCGATCCCAAGGGACCGCAAAATCCATGGCGCTATCACGTCCGCGCCCCAAGTTTCATCAACCTCACCCCATTGGGGCAGATGTGCAAGGGACAGAAGGTTGCCGACGTGGTGGCGATCCTTGGCAGCATCGACATCGTGCTGGGCGAGACGGATCGATAATGTGCAGAAATATCGCAGGGGCGTACATCAGAGCGCCCCTGCGTGCCGGATAAGGAGTGACGATGTACGGAGTAGGCATTCTTAAAGGGTTGAGCGTCACCTTTAAGCATTTTATCAACACATATATAGACGATCTTCGCTACGGACTGCGTAAATTCGCCGGACAGCAGAACTTTCCTGAACGTCAGGGGTTGGGCGCACGAGGCGTTTACACCGTCCAGTACCCTGAAGAAAAGATCGCCGTGCCGGAGCGCTTCCGCTTCGT
>DATGQJ010000033.1:0-4551 GCA_035304265.1 Oceanobacillus sp. | reverse complement strand
GGTTGCCATCACCGAGCATCCTAACGACGTTGCACAACATCTCGAACAGGCATATGCCAGCGGTCTGACCCGCGTGGTTTCGATTGGCGGCGACGGCACCAATCACTGTCTCGTCAACGCGCTGGCAGACCTCAACCAGCGCCACCCCGAAGGACCGCACATGGTCTACGGCATCATCCCTATCGGCACAGGGAGAGATTGGGCACGGGCGACCAATATCCCCACCGGCGACCACCGCGCCACCGCCGAATGGATTGCCAGCGCCGAACCCCGCCCCGTCGATCTGGGACTGGTGCAGTACGATGGCAAACGCGAATACTTCCTCAATATCACCAGTTTGGGCATGGGGGGCGACGTTGTGGAGCGCGTGAACAGCGTCCCGGTGCGCCGTCCATGGACGTTTTTGCAAGCCACCATCACCACACTCCTGCGCTACCAACCGCCGCCGATTCAGGTGACAATTGACGGCAAAACGTGGTACGACGAACGCGCCTTTGCGCTGGTGGTCGCCAATGGTGGCTATTTCGGGCACGGCATGAAGATTGCGCCCGATGCCAAATATGACGACGGCTTATTCGACGTGCTGGTGATCAAAAAAGCATCTCGCATGAAACTGCTCGCCGCGCTTCAGGAAGTCTACAAAGGCACACACCTCACGCATCCGGCAGTGCGCCACACGCGGGGGAAAGAGGTCAAAGTCCACAGTCCGACGGGCGTAATCGGCATGGAACTCGACGGGGAATATGCGGCAGGACGGGACATCACGCTCACAGTACACCCCGCCGCGCTGCACATGCTGGTGTAAGCATCGCCCACAGGATAAACTCGTAGTATCGTTGCAGAATCAAAAAGGCGGTACGCAATTCTCGTACCGCCGCATCAGTTCACTGGTATCAAGAACGATACTACTCTTTCTTGCCGTTTTCCGCTTTTTCAGGTGTTACCGCAACTTTAACCGCATCACCGCCATTGGATGAGGCTGAAGGCGTTTGCGGTGGGTTGTCGCCGGATTTGGGAGTCGCACTATCAGCGGGTTTCTCCGCCGGAGTCTCCGGTTTTGGCGTCGGCGCAGGAGCGCTTCCCAGCGGCGCGGTGCCAATCTTCGGAGTAGGAGCAGTATCTGCTTTCGGCGCTGTGGGCGTTCCCGATGACGTACTGCTCGGCGTCCCAGTATCCACCTTCGGTGCTGGTGCAGTTCCCGACGACACACCGCTCGGTGTTCCGGTATCCGCCTTTGGCGCTGTCGCACTTCCCGATGATGCACCGCTCGGTGTTCCGGTATCCGCCTTTGGCGCTGTCGCACTTCCCGATGGCACACTGCTTGGCGTTCCAGTATCCGCCTTTGGCGCTGTCGCAGTTCCCGATGGCACACTGCTTGGCGTTCCAGTATCCGCCTTTGGCGCTGCGGGTGTTCCCGATGACGCACTGCTCGGCGCACCAGCATCCGCTTTTGGTGTTGCGGGGGTTTCGCTCGGTTTTGGAGCGACTGGTGTCTCGGCAGGCTTTACGGCTGCGGGCGTTTCCTTGCTCAGTTCGGGCAGTGGTGCGGTCTCCCCCATCACCTGAGCGCGATCCGGAATAGTCGCATCTTCTTGTTTCGGCTTCTGGCTTTCCGGCGCTGGCGCAGTCGTCGTAGCAGCGGGTTCGGACTTCTCCTCCCCGGCTTTCCCAAGTTGATACTTCTGTACTATCTCGACCAGTTCGGCAACGGGCAGCGGCTTAGCAAGATAGCCATCACAGCCCGCTTCCAGACAGCGCTCCTTATCGCCAACCATCGCATAAGCGGTCACGGCGACAATAGGAAGCTTCACGCCGTCGGCACGCAGCTTCCTGACAACGTCCAGTCCACCAAGCACACCTGCCAGTTGTAAGTCCACCAGAATCAGATCGGGGTTATCGCGTGCGAAATTCGCCAGCGCAACTTCCCCGTCGTTGTAATACAACACATCATGTCCCCCCATTCGAGCGATGCGCTGCAACAACGAAATGTTTGCAGGGTTGTCTTCAATGTACAGGATACGCATCTTAGCTCACTTTCTCCGTTAAATCTCCAACCTCCACTTTCGATGCGGCTGCTTCCGGCGTTGCCGAACCATTGCCCCGTTCTTCACGGAAAGGCTGCAAGGTAAAGTGGAAAGTGCTGCCCTTCCCTAGTTCAGATTCCACCCAGATACGTCCACCCATCAACGTGACCAACTGACGGGAAATTGCCAAACCGAGACCAGCGCCGGAACGCGGATCGCGCCGTCCGGTCTCCGCCTGTTTGAATTCCTCGAAGATCGCTTCAAAGTTTTCAGGTGCAATACCGATGCCTGTGTCGCTCAGGCTGATACGAATGACGCCATCTACCTCGCGCACCGTCAGCTTGAGCGAGCCTTCTTCGGTGAATTTTGCTGCATTGCTGTACAAGTTCAAAAGAATCTGACTCACGCGGGCGCGGTCTGCCCATGCATAGGGCATCACTTCCGGCAGGTCGGTTTCCAACGCAATCGGCTTCGAGCCGATCAAGCCACTTGCGGTGAGCACCACACTGCTGACTACCGCCTTCAGATCGACCTTATCCATCTGAATGTCGAGCTTACCGGCATCCACTTTCGACAGGTCGAGGATGTCGTTGATCAGGTTCAGCAGTTGGCGACCACTGCCATAAATCTGCTGAAGGTCGGCTTCATAAGCGCTGGGCAGTTTCACACCATCATACATCGCGGGGAATTTCAGCATCGTCTCGCTGAAGCCGATGATGGCGTTGAGCGGGGTGCGCAACTCATGGCTCATGTTCGCCAAAAATTGACCGCGAAAATGTTTGGCTTCTTCGGCGGCGGCGCGAGCGGCTTCAAGCTGCTCATTCGTCTCTTGCAAGCGTTCGGAGAGTGCCTCGCTGCGTGCCAGAGAACGCTGAAGTTCCTGACGGCTGTCGTATAGTTCGCCAGCAACACGCCGTTCACGCTGATAGTTTTGCAGCGCCCATTCCGTCACCTGATACAGGTCACCCGTGACCTGCATCGCCAGTACCGCGCTGGCGAAGGTGAGGATGATAGCCGCCACCTGATACACGCTGAAATAGGACATGTCGCTCGTTTGAAAAAACGGCATGAAGGCGATCATCAGCGCTGAAGCGATAGCGGCAAGCATGGTGTTGCTTGGCGAGAGCAGCAAACCAACGAGGAACACCACCACCGGAAAGGCAAACGACAATATCTGAACCATCTGCGGGCTGCCTGTGAGTAATCCCACTCCAAGCGCCGCCATGCCGCCTATCGCGTATGCCCATACCGCTGGTGTGAGCATCGATCTGTTCAGCAGCCACCGCGTCACCAGACAGCCAACGCTAAGCACGAGGAATGGCGCGACAGCCGATGCCGCGTCCAACCGCTGAAGCACTGCGACGTTCAGGATGATCCAGATCACGAAGACAGCAATGATCAGGGTGATCCGCCAGAGGACTCTTAGACGCTCTATTTTGACTTCGGTTGCAAAATCCTGATTAGTTGGGATCATAGAACAAGCTTCCCAATTATTAAGAAATAACGATACATTTATTGTGTTCCATTTTGGATGCAAAATCAGTTAACGATTCTTTCAATTTTACATATGAGAGCGCTTACATCCAAAAATTGCAAGCGTGATCACCCTATCAACGATTAAATTCATAAATAATTCGGATACCGATTAGCGTTAATTCTGCGACATACACATCAATTAAAGGCACGTAAGGGGAAATCAGCGGGGTTAATCCACCAGTTGCAACCACACGCACTTCATCTTCGCCGAGTGCGCGTTTCATCCGCTTGATCATCGACTCGACCAGCGATACGTAACCCCAGAAAGTGCCGGATTGAACCGCATCTATCGTGTTGGTTCCAATTGGGTTGGATGGCGGCGCTATCTCGACTTGAGGCAGCAGCGGTGCTCTACTGCTCAGGGCATCTCGCGCCAGCGTGATTCCGGGGGCGATTGCCCCACCCTGATAGACTCCACCACGCCCAACCGCTTCAAACTTGGTTGCTGTGCCCAGATCAACGGCAATCGCCGGACTACCGTAGAGCGCCGCCACCGCCGCCGCGTTCGCCAGTCTATCCGATCCCACCTGCTCCGGTTGATCAAGCGTAATCCGCAGTCCGGTTTTCCCTCGTGCAGAGACAATGAACGGTTCTAGCCCCAGATGCCGCCGCCCCAATTCCACAAACGCTGCCGTCAGCGAAGGTACGACACTGCTGATCGCCATCCCGTGCAACGATTCGCCGCGCACGAAATCCCGCACGAACACCATGTAGTCGTCGGCGAGGTTATCCGGCATGGTTTGTGCCCGCCAGACGCGCCGCCATGCTGCCCCATCCCACAAGCCACATTTCACGTTCGTATTGCCAATGTCGATGATGAGAAGGCTCATGCCTGCCATCCTAGCTTATATGAGGGGAGCACCCGTAGGCGCTCCCCCGTCATCGCTAATGTCTCACCCATTCCGTCACGCCGTCTGCCCGCGTGTCGCCGCGCGACCAGATTCCACGCGAGAGTTGCGGCTTTCGTTCCGGCGGAAACAGTTCCTTATAG
>DATGQJ010000032.1:0-7074 GCA_035304265.1 Oceanobacillus sp. | reverse complement strand
CAAGACCGAGAATGTCCGCCAGAGTCAGATTGGTCTGAACGTACTGAATGCCCTCGTTCCATAACTGCGGCGCTTGCGAGATCAAACCTTGATCGCGGGCGGCACGCCACACCGCGCGAAGCACCTGAATCTGCCGAACACCGCGGTCAAAGTCCGAGCTATTGCCGCGAGAACGCGCATACCACAGCGCTTCCGCTCCGTTCATGTGATAGTAGCCGACAGGCAGCACGTATTCCCCATCTTCGTTGACCTGATATGCGCCTTCGGGCACTTCGGATTCGAGCAGCGGCAAGTCCTGAATGGCGCAGTCAACGGCGATATTCACACCGCCTACCGCATCCACAATCGCCTTGAACCCGGTCAGGTCTACCATTGCGTAGTAATGCACGTTGATGCCGAAGTTGTAAAGCAGCGTTTGACGCATCAAGCCAAAGCCGCCATCAGTCCAGCCGACGACCTCACCGCGCACGTAGGCATTGTTGAGGCGCTCCATCTTCCAGCCGGGAATGTACACGTAGAGGTCGCGCGGAAACTGGATCATCGCCACCGTTCCTGTCGTCCGGTTGATGGAAACGACGATCATGGTATCGGTACGGGCGATGTCGTCACCTGTAATCTCGTTGTCGTTGCCCAACAACAGGATGTTCATCAGATCGTACCCCTGCCGATCCAATGGCTGGACAGGCGTGGGCACCGCCCCTTCCGCCACTGCCGACTCTGGCGGTTGATAAAACATCGGCGTAGGCAGCGGGCGCGTCGGCTGATTGGGGTCGAGGGTCGGCACAACTTCCGGTGTTGGATGCGGGGTGTTGGTGGCAAACACTTGCTGCCAATGCACCCAATCCTTCATGACCAAACGATTGTTCGCCGCTGCTTCCGTCGCTTCGGGCGTTGCGTCGTCAGATGACCCCGCCAGCGCCGTCGCAGTTTGGACGTAAAGCGGCGCACGGGCGGCAGCCTGCGATTGCTCGTTCAGGTAGCGGGCAATCGACTGCACGATTTGCACCCCGAAAAAGAGGATACCTGCGAGCAGCAGCACCGGAATGAGGCGAAACACGAGAAAGTTGAACACGCGGCGTCCGCGTGACGGCTGTTGAGTAGACAACATCTGGACTCCAGAGAATTCACTGCCCAAATCGGCGGATGAGTCTAGCACAGACCCATCCGCCATGCGATGCATCGTTTGTCCTTCCTCCAGAAGGGACGTAATCAGCGGAAAATCAGCGGGATCGCGCAGGGTTCGGGGAAGTTGCCGGTGTTATCCACCACCGTCAACCGCACCCAATGCAAACCATCATCGAAGAGATCGGTGTTGATCTGCGCCAGCGCGTTATTCTCCACAGGCGTTTCAATGCGGTCATAGAAGTTGTAGACGTTGGAGAAATCTGGGCGCACTTCGATGCGATAATACTGGAAGTTGGGGACGGTTGCCGTCCCGAACAACGTGATCACGCCGGTCACAACTTGTCCATGCTGCGGCGCGGTGATCTGCGCTCCCGGATAGGTGCAGCCCTGTGGCACAGCAGGCGCACCCGATGTCGATACCACCGTTCCGGCGGGCTGCACAGGACGAGTTGGGGCGCGTGGCACGAACAGCGTGGTTTCGGCATAAATGTTATCGACATTTTGCAGACAGTTCGCGTCGCGCAGTTCGCCAACCGTGCTGCCCACTGCGAGCGCAATGCGGAACAGAGTATCCCCCCGCTGCACGACATAAGTTGTCCACCCCGGCGGCAGGGTACACTCGCCCCTTTCCTCAGGCGTGCCGATGACCAGCACAGTTGGAATAGGCACGTTCCCCTCCAACACAATCGCCGTCGGCAGCACAAACGTCTCGGTAGCCGTCGGCGTCCACGTCGGAGAGGGTGTCATCGTGAACGATGCCGTGTGCATAGCAGTTGGGGTATCGGATGGTTCCTCGGTTATAGCGGCAAATGCCGTCGCTGTCGTCCGCAGCGATTCAAAGGTCTCGGACACATTTGGAGTCGGCGGCAGCGTGTTGGTTGGCGGAACCGCCGTAGAACTGGGAGTTACCGTTGGCGACGGCGTATGGGTTGCGGTAGGTGGAACAGGCGTATCCGTCGGCTCGTTGGTTGCCGCTAATGCCACTGACACCTGCGTCCGAGTCTGCGACGGCGTTAGCGTCGGTTCATCAGTCGGGCGGGTGGTTCGGGTAGGCGTATCCGATGCGGGTACTTCTTCTGTTACGGCGGCAAATGCCGTCGCTGTCGCCCGCAGCGATTCAAAGGTTTCGGACACGTTTGGCGTCGGCGGCAGCGTGTCCGTCGGCTCACTGGTTGGTGTCCGCGTCGGCGTATCCGAAGGCGCTACTGTGTCGGTTGGGCGCGGGGTTAGGGTCGGAATTGCCGTGTTGGTTTCTGTCGGCTCCTCGATGTCGGTTGGACGCGGAGTACGGGTTGGCGACTCACTCGCTTCCGCCTGTGCGCTTGCCGTCAGCAGAGCGACAACCTGCGTCCCCTGCTGAAGGATTTCGCTCATCTCGGTAGGATTGAGCGTGGGGATGTCTTCACTGCTCGCTGTCGCCTGTACGGTGGCGGTTGGCGTTTCGCCGGGAGGCGTATTCGACAGCGAGAGAATGACGCCAAAGATGAGCGCAAACGCCAGCACCCCAACCGCTGCGATGGCGACAACCAGTTCGTTACCAATGTCTCTCCGCATTCTACTCCCGCTCCACTTCAGTTTCAGGCGCAGGAGCTAACGGGATGGTGAAATTGAAGACACTGCCAACCCCTTCGTGCGTTTCCAGCCACAATTCGCCGCCGTGCGCTTCCACCAGTGCGCGGGCGATAGCAAGCCCAACCCCTGTGTCGCCCAGACCTTGAATCAGTGGGTTCTCCGCCTTGTATTTGCGGGCGAAAACGCGAGGTTGATCTTCGACGGCAATGCCGCCGCCGCGATCTTCTACCGACACCAACAGGCTTGCAACAGGCTCTTTATGCCCGTTGGTTTGACGGTTGACCGTCTCTTGCTTGGCGCTGATGAAGATTTCGCTTCCGGGCGGCGACGCAAGATAAGCGTTGGTCAACAATTGACCGACGATCTCCCCTAATGCATCCTTGTCACCGGTGGCGGGCGGAAGATCGTCTGCAAGGCTCAAATGCACGGTCAATCCCTTTTCGCGTAGCTGGTTGGTCGCACTGGTCAAGGCATCCTCGATGATTTCAACCATATCCACTGGCTGCGGTTGCAGGGTAAAACGTCCTGTATCCAAGAACGTGATCTGGATCAAATCGTCCAACATAGAGGCAAGCCGAGTAACATTCGCGGCGACACGCTGCATGAACTTTCGCTGCATCTCGCCCAGAATGCCCGCCGACTCGTTCAGGATCAAATCGACGTAGCCGACAATCGAGGTCATCGGCGTGCGAAGTTCCTGCACCATGCCGAGGATAAGTTCAGGGTTATCCGGACGATAGACCACCTGTGACGGTGCGCCTGTCGAGCGGATTTGCAGCATATCGAGGCGATCTTCCAGCACCGCAATCTTGTTACGCGCCTCGGTGAGTTGGCTTTCAAGCACGGCACGTTCCGTCGAAAGTTCCTCAATCATGTTGGTGAGCGCCCCTACCCCATCGGCGTTCAACTGCTCAAGACGCTCTCGATCACCCTCGACACGCGCCAGCAGTTGTTCGCGCAGATTTTCCAGAGCGCTGTGTTCCGCCAGTAAGCGATCCCGCTCACGGGCGAGCATACCACGCTCCTCTACCAACTGCTGAATCTGGGTGCGTAAGGAGTCCTGTTCTTCGTGTTCTTCCTTCAATTCCTGCTCGTAAGCGGCGAGTTCCGCCATCAGACGGGCTTGCTGCTCCTTGAGGGCTTCAAGACGTGCCTGCAATTCGTCCCGTTCGACACGCAGCTTGTCGCGCTGTTTGCTGAACGCCTCACGATCTCCGGCGAGATTGGCAAGTTCCTTTTGCAGCGTTTCCAACTGCTTTTCGCGCTCGCGTTCTAGTTGAATGATGCCCTCAAGCTGAGCACGTTCGCTCAAGAGCGCATCGCGTTCGCGCTTGACCGCGTCATACTTGCTCTGCGCTGACGCTCGCTGCTCGTACAACTGCGTGATAAGCTGCGCCAAACCAGAGGTTCCACCCTGAACGCCAAGCGCTTCAAGCTGCGCTTCAAGGTCAGAGAGTTTCGCGCTCATCTGACTGTGTTCGGCTTCAAGACGCGCCTTTTCTTCGCTCATTTGCTCAAGCATCTCGTTGAGCGCACGAGGAACAGGTGCAGTGCCCGTCTCACGCAGTTCGGCAATCTGTTCACGCAGGCGGTCACGCTGCGCCATCAATTCATCTTTTTCGCGGCGCAGCACGTCGATCATCGTCTTGAACACCGAAGTCGAGTCATCGGAAGCCGCACCCGCCAGCGCCGTCTCTGCCTCGCGCAAGCGTGTCGCCAGACGATCCCGTTCCTGTAGGAGCTTGGTGTACTCCTCGTTCATCGTCACGATGCGCTGCGAGATCGACTGGCTTTCTTCGGTGTCGTCAAGCGACTCTGCGACACGGCTGCGCTCGTCGTCCAGTTCCAGCTTCAATTCGGTGATCTGCCGTGAAAGCTGGGCGATCTGATCTCTGGCGGCTTCCAGTTCGCCCTGCATTTCCTGCCACGCAGAAATGGCGTTGTCGCCTTCCAATTCATCCGGCGATACGCCCTGAACCATCGCCTGAATGACGCGGCTTTCCGCTTGCAGACGCGCATCCCGTGCCGCATAGCTGAGCGCAAGCAGGCTGGCGCTGATAATGCCGATGCCTTTGAGCAATTCTTGCTCCCCATCGGTGAGTTCGCGTCCGGAATAGGGCAAGCCGATCAGCAGCACCGCCAGCAGTTCGCGCTCATGTACCAACGGCTGAAGATAAGTGGGACCAACCGTTTCTATATCGAGGCGAGAATAGAGGTCGTGCAGTTCTTCGACGTTTCTATCGGGATAGAGCGGGCGCTGTGCCCGGCGCTCAATCGCGTTGACCAGTGTAGGCTGTTCGTCAAGATTGAGCGAGATGCTGGTGATCGAGCGCCCCATCACCCGGTCTGTGCCGATGGTGATGTCGGCATAGTTGGCATCCTGAACATTCAGCAGCGCACCGATGTCTGCCTTGAGGATATTCATGGTCGAATTGATGATGCGCTCAGGAATATTTTCGGGAGTCGCCTGTTCGAGAATCAAGCCGAGCGCCTTCATCAACTGCGCCGATTCGCGCTCTGCGCCTGCGGAAAGCGGCTGTTCCAACGTCTGCGGCTGCGATTCGATAACCTGCGGAGCGGGTACTGTGTAACTTACCGGGCGTTGTTCGTATTTTCTGCTCTCCAGACTGACCACCACCATGCGATAGATGACCGCAGGCAGAATCAGCAGTGAGGAGAGAAACGCCAGCCTGACCGCGCCCGCGTAATCGCCGAGGAACTGTCCCTGCGCGATCTGTGCGATTGTAAAACCATACCCGATGACCAGCACAGCGAAAAACACCATCTTGAGCGGCGCATCGGTCACATATCGGAAGTACAAAACCGTGAGCAGCAGCCCAAGTCCCGACAACACCGCCGGAACAAACGTCCACGCAACCCCGTAGCTGCTCAGGTTGAAATCGGTTTGCGTGTACAGGGTTGACCACTCGACGCCCATCAGGACGTAGCCGATGATCACCACCGCCAGCAGGAGCAGCATAATTGTGCTGGAACCGCGCGTAAATCGTTCCTGATCAGCGGTGAGAAACGCCCACCCTACCAGTAGAATGGTGACGACGTGGGCGACCCGTTCCATCGGTGGCAAAATGGCATCGGCGGGCTGACCGGAAAGCAGCGCGAACAACGCGCCGATCATCAAGAGCGCCCATGTCACCACAATGCCAGCCGTCGCAACCGTATAAATGCGCGGCGCTCGTTCGCGGCGACTGCGCATACGGTGTCCTAATGCCATGAAAAACGCCGCCTGCGTGATGGCAAATACGGCGAGGTAATACAGCAAATCACCCGGCGGGCGCACAAGCAGATTCAGAAAGTCAAGAGATGGTAACACAGCCGCTCACCATGAACATTAATATTCTGCAACAACAGTATAACATACTCTAATGTTGCGACGGGTTGAGGTATGATTGCGGTTGACGCAGCGAATGACGCCCGTTACACTGGTAGGCGATGGAAACCAAAGCCGACGTTTCTCATACCATGCCCCATCACAGCCGCAAGCACTATCTGGCGCTCCTTGTGCGAAAACTACCCTTTACAGTCGCAATCGCTCAGGCGCTTTTCCGGCGCACCCGCCCCCGCTTCTCAGTGGGCGCGGTGGGGGTGGTTTTCAACGACGCCAATCAGGTGCTGTTGGTGGAGCATGTTTTCCATCCCTATTCGCCGTGGGGACTTCCCGGTGGATGGGTGGAGCGCGGCGAGAACCCACGCGATGCGGTGGTGCGCGAACTCCGCGAAGAATTGGAGTTGGAAGTCGAGGTTGGGAGCGTGGTCTCAGCGGAGCTTGGGTTCGCACAACATCTCGATCTCGCCTTTCTGTGTCGCCCGCTTGGTGAAGTAGGGCGGCTGTGCAACGAACTTGTCGCTTATCGCTGGACACCCCTTGACGAAATCCCGAAACTGCATCGGTTTCACGGTCTCGCCGTCGCGCAAGCAATCGCAATACGAGGATTACGAGTTTAACCTATGGCAACAAGTGGACTTACGGGATTAGGAACGCGCCGTCGCCCCCGACGACTCCCAATCGTGCCGGTATTTTCGTGGCTGTTTATACTGCTTGCGGTGGCATTGTTCGCTCTGGAATTGATTCGCTTTAGCCAGCAGATCGACACCCTGAGTACCGACGTGACGGTTGCAGGAGTCGAAGTTGGTGGGTTATCAGGACCGGAAGCAGTGAGCCGATGGGAGCAGGTTTACGCCCAGCCCGTCACGCTCTGGTACGACAACAGCCCCATTTTGCTCGATCCGGCAGCCGTTGGATTCCGCACGAATCAACAGTCGATGCTTGCAGCGGCACGTGCCGCCAGTGAAGCCGAATCGTCGTTCTGGTCGCGTTTTTTCAACTATCTGTTAGGACAAAATACGCAGCGGGTGGTG
>DATGQJ010000031.1:0-3949 GCA_035304265.1 Oceanobacillus sp. | reverse complement strand
GGTTCACCCATGCTGGATCGTCCCGATACGCAGCAAATCGGACTGACGCTGATGTCCTCTATGGTGCGGGTCGAGGCGGGGTCGATGGCGACGCTTGCCTTTGAAGTAAAAAATGACAGCCATCTGGTTGATCACTTCGTCGTGCAGGTACACGGTCTGCCCGAAGACTGGGTCGTACTGCCAAGCCAGCCGATGTACCTGATGCCGGGGAACCGCGATACCGGACAAATCACGTTCCGTCCCCCGCGCACCAGCAAGGCGAAAGCGGGCGCTCATCCGTTTGAAGTTCGCGTGGTCGCGCGTGCGCAAAACCTGTATTCTCCCGCAGAGCAGGCGACGCTGATGATCGCGCCGTTCCAGTTGTACACAACGGAATTACAGCCATTGCGCGTCAAGCGACGCGGTAAAGTGGAAGTCGTGGTCACAAATCGAGGGAACGCGCCGGAAGCATACACCCTGTACGCCCGTGACCGCGACCAGCAAATTCAATATGAACTGGCTTCGACGGCGGTGACGCTCGAACCCGGTCAATCCGAATATCTCGGCATCAAAGTTGCGCCCAAGAAGCCAATCTTCTTTGGCAGCCCCGAAAGCTACATGTTCGAGGTGGGTGTCTCGCCTGCCGAAGACCCGGAAACCGTGCAGAAACACACCGGAGAGTTGGTCAACCAACCATTCCTCAGCAAAGCGATGATCTTTAGCGCGATAGCGATGCTTGGGCTGCTCAGTGGTCTCGTCGGTATGGTGAAACTGCGCTTGGACGAGCAAGCACGCATCGCTGCAACTGAGGAGGCGCACGCCACAGCGACTGCAATCGCCCTCGCTCAGGTAGAGGACCTCAATGCAGACGATGATGAAGATCGCCTGTCGAACGCACGAGAAGCCGAAATCGGCACCGATCCCAATAATCCGGATACGGACGGCGATGGGTTGATGGACGGCGAAGAAGGCATATATGGAGCCGATCCGACCTTGCTCGATACCGATAGAGACGGGTTGAACGATGGCGATGAAGTCAATACACATGGCACCGATCCCAGCAACCCGGATACGGATGGCGATACCGTAAACGACGGCACAGAAGTCCGTTTGGGAACCGACCCACTACTGCCGCCGGGAACCGAAGTTCCGACGCCGACAGCCGTTCCAACTGCCAACGCCAATGATTGCATCGGCTCTCCTTCACCCACCCGTGTAGTGCGAGTTCCGATGGCAATGCGTGTCGGGGTCGGCGGCGTGCCCAACCGTATCCGCGAAGCACCTGATCCCGGCGCGAGGATGATTACGCAGGCACCTCCCGGCAGTCCATTTCAGGTCATCGGCGGTCCGGTATGTGACACCACTCAATTCCTGCGCTGGTGGGAAGTACAGTGGAACGATGTGACCGGTTGGATGGCGGAAGGTGTAGCGGACAGATACTACATCGAAGACCCGAATGCTCCCCCGGAAGAGGGTTAGAGACCCTTTTCCGATAATTCATCCGACAGATTAGTTCGAGTATCAAAGGGAAAGGGAAAATCATGGAAGGTGGAGAACTGATTGCTCGTATTGGACAAATGCGCGATGCAGCGTCCGATATTGGCGACGGGGCAAACCGAATTGGCGAGGCAATGGATGCAGTAGACGCCGAAGTCCGTGCGCTGGGACCAGATCGCTTCGCCAGCACGGCGGCGGATGCGTTCCGTTCGGAATATAACCGTCTCACCACGCAGCTTCGCGAGGCGCACGACAACCTGCTGCTATTCCGGGACAAGCTTCTGGAATCCGCCGACGAAATCGAAGCAGCGGCGCGTCCGAGCTAACCGCCGTTAGACGAAAGGAAAACTGACAATGTCTGATCTAATTCAGGTACCCTATACCGAACTGTTCCAGCGTGCGACACGCATTCGTCAGCAGGCGGATATTGTGAGCAGCGAAATCGAAAACCTCGCCGGCGTGGTTGACGGCATCCAATGGATCGGTCAACGCGCAGAACGCTTCTTCAACATGTGGGCTGAAGCCGAGCCGGAAATGCGTAGCTGGGTGCAGATTCTGCGCAGCTTCGCCGACGATCTGGAAAATCAGGCGCGGCGGATGCAGGCAGCAGACGAAGCGTTCTAAACCAACCCCGGAACTTCCAGCGTGGGGGCATTCGTGCCCCCGCGCCTTCCCTACAGCACTATCCGCGAAAATGGGATATAAATAAAGCATACACGTGTTACTGAGAAGAAAGCACCACAATGGCGAACGAAGACCGCTCGCAATCCGCGAATTTTAACCGCCCGCCACGCATTCAGTTTCCGGGGATGGAAACCCGCGAGGTCAATATCCCCAATCCGCCCACCGTGCCGGATCTGCCTCAGCAAAGCCTGCTGGTGAGCATTCTGCCGGTGGCAGGTATCGGCATGATGGCGATTTTCTACGTCTTGCGCTCGGCTTCGAGCGGCGGCGACAGCCTGTTCTTCGCCCTGCCGATGATGATCATGGCGGTCTTCACGATTGGCGGTACGCTGCTGGCACAGCGCTGGCGCAAAAGCGATCACGCCAAGCGTGCCGAGGAAGCCGAACTGAACTACATTCGCATCCTCGAAAAGAAACGCGCCCGCCTGCAAGCCGCCCACGACGCGCAAATCGCCATCCTTCAATATGACTTCCCTGAGCCGGAAGAATGGCTGAATCTTGCTCTGACCCACGATCAACGCCTGTGGGAACGCCGTCCGGCAGATGAAGATTTCGCCGCCATGCGTATCGGCGTCGGGCGCATTCCCTCTGCGGTCAAAATCAACACACCTGATCCTGACATTGACAGCGAAGGACTTGATCGCGCTTTTGCACTGGCAGATGAATATCGTTATTTGAACAATGCGCCAGTCGTCGTCTCTTTGCAAAACGATATTTCGATTGGTATTTGTGGTAAACGCGCGGCAGTGTTGAAAGCTGCCCGCGCTGCTATCTGTAATCTCGCGCTCACCCACGCGCCGCAGGATTTCCATATCCATATCGTCGCGTCGCCTTCAAACGCCGACGACTGGCGCTGGGTAGAATGGCTGCCTCACGCCAGCCAGAGTCATCGCGGCGGCGCTGCCGATCTGGTGGCGCTGGATACCAACAATATCCGCAATCTGATGGGCACTCTGAGCCAGATCATCGACGAACGCAAGGAACAGAAGGGCGCAAAAATCCCCCATTTGCTCTTGATCGTGGATGATCCACAGTTGGTCGAAAACGAAGCGGTCTACTCGACCATCCTGAGCGAAGGTAATCAAGTTGGCGCGTCGGCGATTTGTCTGGTCAACAGCTTTGAAAACATTCCTTCGGCGTGCGGTGCTACCGTCGAAATTCTGAACGACGATGAGTTTCGCTACGCCCGCATCGGCGCGGAAGGGTTCGAGGTCGAAGGCACCATCATTGATTCGCTTTCCCTGCCGGACGCCGAAGCCATCGCCCGTGCGCTTTCGTCCATCGTCATCCGCGAAATCGGCACAGGTGGACGTATCCCTCGCCGCGTAGACTTCCTCGACGTATACGGCGTTCGCTACGTCGAAGAACTGCGCGACAAGATCAAGGCGAAATGGAATCGCCCAATTCGCAAAGGTATCCTGCCCTTCCCGGTTCCGATTGGACGGGAAAGCCTCGCCGTCGATACCTACATCGCGCTGGATGAAGAAACACACGGTCCTCACGGTATGCTCGCCGGAACGACGGGTTCGGGTAAAAGCGAATTGCTGCAAACTCTGATCTGCTCGCTGGTGATCGAGCATGACCCGCGTTTGCTGACGCTGCTGCTGATTGACTTCAAAGGCGGCGCGACCTTCAACGTGTTCGCCAATCTGCCGCATACGGTTGGCACGGTGACGAACCTCGATACGATCCGCGTATCCCGCGCATTAGAGGCGCTCAAGGCGGAGACATCCTACCGCCAGCAGTTCCTCGAAAGCATGAACGTGCGCGACATCAACCAGTATCACCG
>DATGQJ010000030.1:0-2947 GCA_035304265.1 Oceanobacillus sp. | reverse complement strand
CCCAATGCGACCTTGAGAAAGACCTGCCGCACGTTGTCCTCTTCAGAGACGATGTTTGCGAGGACGGCAGTACGGTAGGCGCTGCCGTATGTGGGGACGGAAGCGAGACGCGCAAGCATCACGTCAGTATAAACCCGCACCGGAACTTCCGGCGCGGCAACCACGAGTTTGACGCCGGGATTGGCAAGATCGCGTAAGGATTCGATGTTGGCGGGATTGTCAGCGGGTGTGATCAAGACCAGCCAATTGCGGGCGAAAACAAGCGGCTGTTCGGCAATGCGTCCGGCTTCGATGGCGACGCGCATCTGGCGGGTATTGGCGCTGGCGAATACATCGGCAGGTGCGCCTTCGACCAACTGAGTTGCCAACGCTGACGATCCGGCGAAGTTGAACAGCACGTCCACGCCGGGGTTTTCCGCTTCAAACGCGGTGGCGATCTCTTCAAAGGCATCCGTCAGTGAGGCGGCGGCGAAGACGAGCAAGGTTTGATCACGCTGCGCCGTCATGACGCGCGACGAAAATGCAAAGAATAGCACGACTAATATTAGGAGTCTTGATCGCATGAATCCTCCGTTTCGCGTGGGGTCAGTTCGCAGCGGTCAATCCAATTCAAGATGGCATCCAGTTGAGCGATTTGCAGATCAAGGGCAAGAAAACCGATTCCGGGTTGCGCCGTTTCGCGCTGGGCGACAAGCTCGGCTCTTTTCTGGTGGCAGGCGGCTTTCTGCCAGCGAATCAGATCAAGCGTTGGGAGATTGAGTAATCGTGCTATGAAAAGACGACTGAGAAATTCCACCCGCACACGGCGAACGCTGGGAGACGGATTGGGGTCGTTCAGCCATGCTTTGAGGCGTTCGTATCCACTTTCAGTAAGGGAATATTCGGTGCGCGGCGGGGCATCGGGTGTGGTGACTTCTTCGCCCTGAATGTATCCCTGCGTATCGAGGCGCTTGAGTACAGCATAAAGCTGGCTCGCGCTCAAATTCCAGACGCAGCCAAGTTGTGCCGGATCGCGGAAGACATCAAGGAGTTGATAACCATGCTGAGGACGAAATGCGAGTAAGCCAAGCAGGGTATCGTCAGGGGTGATGGTTGTCATAGCCTCTATTCTATGATGGAATAGGGGGCTGTGCAAGGAGACTGGCATATGCTTTTGGTTGTCCGTACAATTAAGCGGTGCGCGACTTAGTTTAGGATGGGGAATGTGGCACAATACACCATTATGATCGTAGACGACGACCTGACCAACCGGGAACTCTTGCAGACGGTGTTTGAACGCATGGGTTACGGTGTTCTTCATGCGGCGAACGGGCAGCAGGCGCTACGACTTGCCGAAACAGAACAGCCGTCGCTGGTGGTGTGCGATGTGCGAATGGGCGGGATGGACGGCTATGAGGTATGTTCGCAGATCAAAGGCAATCCGGCGACCAGCCATATCCCTATCATCATGCTGACCGCTTATGAGACTGAGGAAGAACGTCAGAAGGCGCTGGCGGCAGGCGCAGATGATTTCTCTCCGAAAATGCAGGGCTGGCAACGCTTATTGGAACGGATCAAGCGACTGCTGCCAGCTTGACCTGTTCACTCTCCCCCGACGATTTCCCACCGTTTGCCCTTCGCTTGCTGGCAACCCGCCGACGGATCGGGTAAAACAGCAACAGATGGATTCGGCTAGAGACGGATGGTATGTCGTTACGATCAACCCCCCGACGTAGAGGCGGCGGTCCGCCTGCATGGTTAGTCTTTCTGGTCGCGGTGGCGCTGGTGTTCGGGGCTTTTTATCTGTATCAAGGGGCGCAGAACTTCATTCGGACGGGCGGCTTGGGCATTGAGGAAGCTACCGAACGAGCGCAAATCATTAGTTCGGCAACCGCCGAACGAGCGTCCCCCACCCATGCAGGGTTCACGCCACGACCCACATTTACCGAAGTGCCGGAGTGCATCGAATTTCGGGTGAGCGTCCCGAATGCGATTGTGCGCGAAACACCCAGCGAAAATGGACGGCTGCTGGATGGGTTGAATCAGGGAGAGACAGTTTGCGTTCTGGGACGTGAGGAAGGCAGCGAGTGGTATTCGATTGATCGGAATCCGGAGACGCGGCGGGTGGAACTTGCCTTCATGCACGAGACGGTGATCGAAGCGGTCAACCCGACGCTCACGCCAAGCATGACTCCAACCCCACTGCCAACCGTGACACCTGCACCAACCGATACGCCGAGCATCACGCCGCCGCCCACCGATACCTTCACGCCGTCAGTGACGCCTCAATCTATCAGCACGACGACGCCCACACCGGAAGCGCCACCGACAGAGCCACCTGCGACAGACCTGCCGGTGCAGAGCATATGAGACTGCTTCATAACAAGACGGGGTACGTGATCAGCGTACCCCGTTTGTTTTTCTGAAGCTAGGGCATACACCGTAAGTCATTTTCAAACCTTCTCATGTTAATTAACGTCAGTTATGGATAAGGAATTTGAGTTCACGAAACCTCACCCCCAACCCCCATGCAGTGGAGAGGGGGAGCACGAAGTGCGGGAGTGAGGTAGATTCTGCGACGTTATCCATAACTCCTGTTAATTATGGCTTTGCGGCAGCGTGATGGTGATGTCCCCAACGCCAGAATAGGTGATGTTCGGTGATGGGACCTGCGAGGAACCGCAGCGCCGCACCGATCATCAGCACCGTCGCCAGATTCATACCGCTGCTGGCAAGCGTGCTGCCGATCATCGGTCCAATGAAGGCAGATAACCCGATGATTTGATGATAAGCAGTGGAATAGGCGGTCATCTGGTCAGCGGGAGTGGTTTCGTTGAAGTAGGCGAACAGCCCAACCATTGCCGCCGCCGTCCAGCACGCACCGGAAAGCGCCGCGCCGATGAGCGTGAGATAGAGATTAGGCGAGAGCGCAAAGATGATAGCGGCGATTGCCGTGCCCACCATCGAC
>DATGQJ010000029.1:0-4099 GCA_035304265.1 Oceanobacillus sp. | reverse complement strand
TGACGCCGACATTGAGGTCATAAGTACGGCGGTCTACCACCAGCGCCGTCCCCTGATTGTAGATGGTCAGCGCCACCGCGTCGCGTTCTCCCGGCGGTACGATGTTGGGATTGGATGTGTCCTGTGCCTGAACCGTCACCGCCGCAAACGAAAAGATGAGCAGCAGGGTGAAAAACAACGATTTTCTACGCATGATGTCTCCTAGATCGTGACTTCAATAGTTTGATCGTTGACGTGGATGGTGTAAGTTCCACTCTCGAAACCGCCGTCGAGATGAATGGTCGCCTCGTATCCAACCAGCATCGCCGGACACATGACCGCCAGCGGCACATCGCGGTAAATCTCTACGAAGACTTCGCTGCCTTCACGCCGCTGTTCCACTTGAACGGGAAAATCGCAGCCGTCGGGCTGGTAGCCGCTCACCTCTAGATTGATCTGTACCGGGAATGATTCGAGCAGCAGCGCATCCACGCTCTCAATGACCGTGTAGGAACGAAACGTCTCTTCTCCTGAAGTGGGCGGGGTTGGCGGTCTCACTTCTTGTTCTACCCCCAGAAACAAATAAAGCAGCAATACCAAAATGCGAATGAATATCTCTGCCATCAGTCCTCCCCTTGTATCTCATGAGTATAGACGTAAGTGTGATTTGCTTTGTTCCGTCAAAAAAAGCATATTAGACCAATTCAGGGAGAATTGCGCTTATGTCTCTAGACATCAAACCCCAATTCGCCAGCTATATCCAGAATGCTTATTACGTATGGTTGACCACCGTGCGCGACGATGGAATGCCGCAGCCCACGCCCGTGTGGTTCATCTGGGAAAACGGCACGTTCTTGATTTATTCGATGCCCACCGCCTACAAGATACGCAACATCAGAGCAAACCCGCTGGTGGCGTTGAGCTACGCCGCAAGCCAAGATGCAGAGGAATACGTGGTGATCATGGGCGAAGCCAAGATCGAACGGAACGCGCCGCCGCCAAGCCAGCACCCCGCCTACATCGAAAAGTACCGTCAGGGAATCGCCGACATCAACATGACGCCGGAGAGTTTTGACCAGACATTCTCCGCCGCTATTCGCGTCGTTCCCACGCGGGTTCGGGGGGAATAATTCACACTTCCCATTCTTCCCATTCTTCGTCGTCGTACTCGTCTTTTTTCTTCTGCTTCTGCATCACAGGCGCTTCGAGGCTGCGCTTTGCCGCCTCGGAGATCGCCGCTGCCACCGCCTCGTAATCTTTGGCCGCGTATGCCAGCTTCTCACCCTCGAAATTCAGACTCACCAGCCCGTCGGCTTCCGGCGCGTCCAGCCGCCGCAGCGCCGCGATCTGCCAGATGCGCTCCAGTGGCAGCAGCCGAAGCACCTGAGTCCCGCGCAGAATCACGACGTATAGCGGCATGACGTACAAAGACAGCGGTTCATCCAGCGACCATGCGCCGTAGATGTCCTGCTCGGCGGGACGCGCGACCACCGGACCCAGATGAACGTAGGGACGACGGCGGCGATACGCCGTCACCAGTTCGGGCGAAACGATGGGCTTGAGGGCACGAATCAGGCTTTGCATGGAAGGACGCCACAGCGTGAGCTTCACCAGCTTCCAGCACCCGTCCTCTTCCAGATGCAGCCAGAGTTCATTGCGCTGGTCGTGATACTTCACCGGACGCCCGAACCAGCGCAGGGAGTCGCTCGGCAGCAAAATATACTTTTCCATGTCGCGCACGGAAGGATACAGCCTGATGCCATCTGGCATGACTGCCAGCATTGCTTTTCGCACCTTCTGAGTATCGCCGTTAAGGGTGGTGATGACACAATGACATTCAAAGCCAGTCGTCACGTACCGGGGATTATCAGCGAGCAGCCGCTCTCGAAATGCCTCGATCCTTTTAAGCTGCCGCGTGACGTAATCGATCCAGACGGCAAACCCTACGATCACGAGGGGTATCACAAGGCAGATTTCGTATTGCATCGATCTATATCCACAGTGTCGGCGCTCACTCCACCATAGCACAGCTTCGGAATGACCGCTGTGGATTGCTTGACATCCCTGTCAATTCTGTGTCACAATAAAAAAACAGACCGAACGGTCTTAAAATTTGATATAAAAGTGCCGCAGGTCAGACAGGAGAACCGGATGGAGAACACGCTGGAACGCACCCGTACCTTTACGTGGGACGATCCAATGATTGGTGCGAATCTCGGCAGCACCATGAGCGGCATGGAATACCTGCAAGCCATGATTGACGGCAAGATTCCGCGCCCGCCGATCTCCTATACCCTGAACTTCGCCCTGACCGAGATCGGTGAAGGCAAAGCGACCTTTGTTGGTGAGCCAGCCGAATATCACTACAACCCGATTGGGTCAGTGCATGGCGGCTTGGCGGCAACTCTGCTGGACTCGGCGCTGGGGTGCGCTGTCCATACGCTGCTTCCGGCGGGCGTGGGCTATACCACTTTGGAACTGCACGTGAATTACATTCGCCCGCTGACGGCGCAAACCGGACGGGTTTTCTGTCATGGCGAGGCGATCCACACCGGACGCACTATCGGGACGGCGCAAGCGCGGCTCGTGGACGAAGCGGGCAAACTCTACGCGCACGGCACCGCGACCTTTGCTATCTTTCGCTCTGAAAGGGAGAACGGTAAATGAGTTGGCAGCATTTTGTAGCACTTGGCGACAGCCTCACGGCGGGCGTAGGCGATCCGGTAGAAGGGATAGAAACGCGGGGTTGGGCGGATCGCTTCGCTGAAGCGCTGCGTCCGGTGCAATATACCAATCTGGCGCAGCGGGGCGCGACGACGAGCGACATTCTGGCGACGCAGGTCGAGCCGGCGCTGGCGCTCAAGCCGGACATTGTAAGCCTGCTGGCAGGCGGCAACGACATGCTTCAGCCAGACTGGAATCCCGACCAGACACGAGCAAACCTGCGGGCGATTTTGCTGCCGTTTGCCGAGCGCGGTGTCTCGTTGCTGACCTTCACGATGGGGGACATTTTCCCCGCGTTTCCGCCGGAACAGCAAATCTATTTCCGTCGGACTCAAGCGCTGCTTCACCGGGTGAATAACCTCATGCGTGAAGTGAGTCGCGAGGTCGGGGCGATTCTGGTCGATTTGCAGAATGCGCCGGAAGTGGCGGATCTGGCAATCGTTAGCGCGGATATGGTTCATCCCAATATGTTGGGCTACCAGCGGATCGCGCAGCTTGCCATCGCGCAGGTGATGGAGTTGGCGCTGCGGCGCGGGCAAGTGGCATAATTCATTCGTTATTCTAAAAAGGGGGATTTTTTATGTCTACAACGATTGCTACCACAACCGAGGCAGTGCTCAATCAGCATGTGCAGGCGCTCATCTCACGCGATCCTGACCGCATTGCGAGCGATTACGCCGATGATGCTGTGCTCTTTACGCCGGGTGGTGTGTTCAAGGGCACAGAGGGCGTCCGGCAATTCGTTGATGTCGCACTGCAAATCCTGTCTCCGGAATCACTGGCGAACTTGAAAGTCATCAAGCAAACCATCGAAGGTGAATATGCTTATGTCCTCTGGTCGGCGGGAGAGGCGATACCGTTTGCCGGAGACACATTCCTGATCCGCGATGGAAAAATCGTCATGCAGTCCGCCGTTTTCCAGCCCGCTTCCTGAAAATTTCGGGGCAGTTGGTGAACTGCCCCTCGTCCAACGCCGCCGAAGCCTGGTGCGGTTTTCCAAATAAAGACCACATATTGTAGGGACACGACATCGTCGTGTCCGTCCCTGATTTACGGGAGCGGACACGCAGTTGCGTGTCCCGTCCTATGTTGTTAAAGCATGTTATCTTGTCCGCTGAATTCTAGAGGAACGGACGGTTGAACGCCGGAAGCCATCCGGCTAGCGCCGAATTAATCCATTAAAGAGCATATCCCTACGTTCTCTGTACTGGTAAACCACATAAGGCGTTCAAAACCAGTCCCTTTCAGTGGACTTGGCTTTTGGCAGCCGGAACACTTTAGTGTCTGGCTGCGCTCCTATTCCGCGACTGTTTCAACAGGTTTCGCGGCTCGTCGCCGTCTCCACTCAGGAATCAGCAGCAGTATCAACACCCCAATCGACAGCAGGTGCAGCGGC
>DATGQJ010000028.1:0-5901 GCA_035304265.1 Oceanobacillus sp. | reverse complement strand
GGGATAGATGTCGAATGACACGTGATCAACGGCTCGGACAACGCCGCGCTTGGTGCGATATTCCACTTCCAGATCGCGCACCCTGAGCAGCGGCTCGGTTGCGTCCTGAACCGTATTGGGTTGTAAAGTCGCCTGTACCATTATTCCTTTGCCCCCTCATCGGCACGCAGACGGGGGTTGGTGATCTCGTCAATGCCATAGTTGATCAGCGTGAGACTGAAGCCGAGCAGCGCGATGCACACACCGGGCGGGAT
Source organism: Oceanobacillus sp. (assembly GCA_035304265.1). Classification (GTDB taxonomy): domain Bacteria; phylum Chloroflexota; class Anaerolineae; order Aggregatilineales; family Phototrophicaceae; genus Flexifilum. The sequence goes on along the minus strand of DATGQJ010000028.1, from coordinate 5,647 downwards.
GAACGTCCACCACGAGCGTGTCAGCAGCGCCGCGTTATTCTGCGCCCAATAGAGAATGGTTCCCCACGTGACGATGTTGGGGTTGCCAAGACCGATGAACTCCAAGGCGGCTTCGGTGAGCACGACGTACAACACCGCGCCGATCCAGCTTGAGACCACCAGTGAGGTCAAATTGGGGAGAATTTCCGAAAAGATAATGCGCCATGAAGGTTCGCCGACCACCCGCGCCGCCAGCACAAAATCGCTGTTGCGCAGCGTGAGGGTTTGCGCACGGAGCACACGCGCTCCCCACGCCCAGCTAATCGCGCTCAAGACCAGCACAATTGTGAGCGGACCGGGACGATCCAGCCACCCGGCGACCACAATGATCAGCGGCAGACCGGGCAGGATCAGCACGATGTTCATGAGCATCGACATCATGTCGTCAACCCACCCGCCGAGGTATCCGGCGGTGACGCCGACCACGATGGCGATCAGGATGATGACCGTTCCCGTCGCGAACCCTACCACTAAGGTCACGCGCGTGCCGTGTACGAGTTGGGTGAAAATGTCCTGCCCCTGTCGAGTGGTGCCGAGGATGTGCTCGGCGCTCGGCGGGTCGTGGGGTCTGCCAACCATCCGCATCGGGTCGCGCGTCGGCGCAATCACCGGCGCGAAAATGGCGACAAGGACAAAGAACAGAAGAATAGCGAGACCAATGGTCGCTTTGCGGTTACGCAGGATGGATTTCAGCCATCCGGGAACGCGCAGCCACGAACTTGCGCGGCGCTGTGCGGGCGTGGTCGGGGCTAATACCTGACTTTGTTCCATTATTGACCTCCTTAGGCTCGCACGCGCGGATCAAGGAATACGTAACCAATATCGGCGAGCAGATTTGCCGCCAGCACTGCAATCGTGATGAAGAGGAATGTCCCCTGCATAACAGGGTAATCCCGCGTATTCACTGCATTTAATAATATATATCCCATTCCGGGATAAGAGAATACGATCTCAGTTAGCAGCGCCCCGCCAAGCACGAAGCCTAACGACATGGCGAACCCCGTAATGCTCGGCAGAATCGCGTTTCGCGCCGCGTAGCTGAACATGATCCGGCGGTTGGATAAGCCTTTCGCCTGCGCCATGGTGATGTAATCTTCGGCAAGCACGCCGATCATGTTGTTGCGCATTCCCAGCATCCACCCGCCAATCGAGGTAGCGATGATAGTGAACGCGGGCAGCATCATGTGGTGGATGACGCTGAGAACGTATTCAGTAGAACCCCAATCCTGCCGGATGTTGATGTTTGCAGCGTGTCCCAACGGAAACCAACCCAATCCAAGCGCGAAGGCATACAATACCAGCATCGCCAGAAAGAAATACGGGAACGCTCCCAACAACGACGTGATAGGCAAGATCACGCTGTCCACAAATTTGCCGCGCCGCCACGCCGCCATAATGCCGAGCAGCGTGCCATAGGCAAACGAGATAATGGTGGCAAGTCCGATCAGGCGAAGTGTCCACGCCAGACCGATGCGCAGCACGTCTGTGACAGGTTCGGGGAAATGTGCAACCGATAACCCAAGATTGCCCTGGGATAGATTTCGAAGGTAGGTGATGTACTGTTCAAGCAGTGGACCCTGCACAAAACCAAACGTCTCTTTGAGCGAGTCCAGCGCTTCAACCGTCATTCGTCCTTGAAAACGGGCAAACATCAACTGCACCGGATCGCCCGTCATCAACCGGGGAATAAGGAAATTGATCGAGATGGCGATAAATAACGCTACCGCATAAAACGCAATTCTCCGTAGGATAAATCGCATAGTTCGGCTCCCTGTAAAAGATCGGGCTGAGGAAATCTCCCCAGCCCGATCCATCTAACAATACATTACTCACCCTGCCCGCAAGAGGTGTCATCAACGCAGTGAATGTTGATTGCCACCAGCAAGCGGGAGTTGCTGTCACGGCTCCAGGGGCTACCCTGTGCGTAGTAATCATCTTCCGTCGGGAAGCCGGTGAAGCGGGTGGTGTTCCACTCGTACCATGTGGGTCCGGGGAACAGAGGGACGACGACCACGTTCTCGACGAAAGCCTGCTGAATCTGGTTGAGAATGTCGGTCTGTTCGGCTTCGTCGGCGGTTGAGGTGAAGGCTGCCAACAGTTCGTCGGTTTCTTCACTCGTCCAGCCTGCCCACGTGGTGGCGTTACGCAGACCGTCGGAGCCGATCAGCGTGCTGTCCATGATGTCGCGGTAGTAGTTCCACGGGGTGAAACCGCTGCTGCTCCAGCCGATGGACACGTCATAGTCACCGGTTTGCAGATTGTTCAGCCACTCGCCGAATTCAGGCGTGACCACCTGCGCGTTCAAACCGACATCCTGCATGTTCTGGGTGATGATCTGGACGCTCGTTACCCAGTCGGTCCAGCCGTTGACCACCTGCACGTTGAAGGCGAGCGCTGAACCATCGAGGTTGTCACGCCAGCCGTCACCGTCGGCATCGACGTATCCGGCTTCGTCCAGCGTCGCCGCGGCGCGTTCGGCGTCATAGGTTCCAAGACCCATCTCTGCTGCTGTATCCAGTGCTTCCTGGCTCGCCGCAGATGCAAAGCGGGGACCCAGACCTGTCGGGTCGGAAGGAATGGTGTAGCCGTACATGCCGATGTCAACCACGCTCTGGTAGTCGATCAACTGGCTGACCGCCTGACGGAACGCCACGTCGCTAAACGGTTCTTTGGTGGTGTTCAGGTACAGGTTCACCGTGCCGCCGCCGGGCCAGAAGTAGTAATTGAAGTGTTCGGGGTCAGCCGCGACGTAGGTGTTCTCGACATCGGGTACGAAGTGTCCTGCCCAGTCGATTTCACCACTGACCATCGCCAGATTCGACTGCTCATTGCCGGGGTAAGCCGGATAACGGATGCTGTCAACGTAGGGGCGACCTTCCTGCCAGTAGTTCTCATTGCGGCAGAGTTCAAAGACCTGCTCTTCCAGCACGCACAGATTCGCGAACGGACCCGTGGCAACCGGATTTTCGGGGTTGTAGGTCACAGGATCTTCAACTTCCGACCAGATGTGCTCCGGCACAGGGCGGAATTCGCCGATTTCAACGTGCGCCTGCGTGAAGACTTCGCTCAGGTCGAAACGAATGGTCGTGTCGTCTACTTTCTCGACGCCGGAGACGAAGCCGAGCAGACCGCCACGATCCAGTTCTGTGTACTCCTGAATCAGATTGAACGAGAAGATCACGTCATCGGCGCTGAAGGGTTCGCCGTCGCTCCACAGCACGCCTTCGCGGATGGTGAACGTGACCGACAGCAGGTCGTCAGAGTATTCGTAGCCCGTCGCCAGCCATGGGACGATTTCGCCCGTGACTTCGTTCCAGACCAGCAGTGGCTCGTAGACGAAGCCGAGCAAGCCGGGATTCGGGTTTGGCGCAAACGGACTCCATGCGGTGTTAACCGTCGAGAAGGCTTCATGCGAAACCGTCACGGTGCCACCTCTTGGAACATCGTCCTGCGCGACCACTGCACTCAGTCCGAAACTGAGGACGAGCAGCATACTAACCGCTAAAAGGAATTTCTTAGACATCTTTTTCTCCTTGGCTTAACGCCTAATAAACGACTATTCAGTTGCGCCCTTCGCGAAATTTTCAGACATGAACCTCCTTAATCAATTGAGCACCGCAAGACTCACGGACAACCAGATATGCGGGGAAGATAGCTTGATAGGGTTCGACCAACTGCCCTTCCACCAACCGGATCAGGGTACGGGCTGCATCCGCGCCGAGTTCGGCAATCGGCTGGTGAACAGTGGTCAACGCAGGTTTGGTGTGGCTGGCAAAGGGCATATCGTCGAAGCCGACGACGGCGATGTCTTCTGGCACTTTAACGCCTTTTTCTGAGAGTGCCCTTAATACGCCGAGCGCCATCGTGTCGCTCACTGCAAAAATCGCGTCTACGTTCTGTTGCAGCAGTGCCAGCGCCCCATGATAACCGGAAGATTCTTCAAAAGTCCCCTCGAAGACGAGGTTGGCGTCGTAAGCGATGTTGGCATCTGCAAGCGCGTTGCGGTAGCCCGCCAACCGATCTTTGGACGCGCCCATATTCAAGGGACCGGTGATGATGCCGATGCGTTTGCGGCGCAATCCGATGAGATGCACCACCGCATGGTACGCTCCGGTACAGTTGTCCACGTCAACATAATTGGCGTTTTCAAAGTGTGGCGGACCGATGATCACATAAGGAAAACCCGCCTTGGAAAGATGTTCCACAAGCGGGTCATTTTCAATAGAGGAGGCGATTAACGCACCGTCGAACATTCCATTCATGACGATTCGTTCGCCAAAACGTTCTTCTTCCTCGTCGTTGCCAATCCATAACATGACTGCATAATCATGTTCGGCGGCAACTTTTGAAACGCTTTGAATGACGGAAGGGAAATAAGGTTCGGTAAAAGTAGAGGCAATGCTTTGCGGGATGATAACGCTCAAAATATGGGTATGACGGGTCGCCAGCGCCCTTGCCGTCGTGTTGAGACGGAAATTGTGCTGGCGAATAACCTCCAACACTTTTTCACGAGTCTGCTCGTTGACGTTTGGCTGATTATTGACCACTCGTGAAACGGTGGATTTTGAAACACCCGCTAAACGGGCAATATCTTTGAGATTGTGTTTCATTTTTAGCGTATCAAGAAGCCATATTTTTGGGAGCGTTCCCATTTTTTATCCATTGTAGTGAAAAGAAAACGTAAAATCAATCACTTCATTTGTACAATTTCCATAATCTCAGAACTTGACAGGTTGGCATAGTGAGTTACCGCTTTTCCAGATGTGAGTATTGTCACCTGCTGCGCTGGTGTCTCTATGCGTGTGCGGCGCTTTTCCTGTTGACGGGAACGCTCCTATTTGCCAGCCGTGAAATTCTCCCCCCTGCCGACCAGATCGCCTTTGAGTCGGATCAAAATGGAAACTGGGACATCTATTTGCTGGACATGCGAACCAATATCGTTCGCAACCTTTCCCAGAATCCGGCGGACGATTACGCGCCCACGTGGTCGCCTGATGGTACGTCGCTCATCTTTTATGCCGACCACAACGGCGATCTTCGCGCTGAACTTCACATTTTGAATCTGGAAACGATGGAAACGCAGACTTTCGGAGAGCAAACCCGCGATTACCGCCGTGCCGGATGGTCGCCCGATGGTCTTCAATTGGTTTACACGATTGGTTACGGTCAGATGCAGCTTATCAACCGCGAGGGCGTGGTCGTTCCACTAGGCTATGGATTTAGCCCCCGTTGGTCGCCGGACGGAAGCTGGATTATGTATTACGCCGATAGTCAGGACAGCCTGAACGCGGAAATCTATGCCCTGAATCCTGCTGAAGGGCGGCTGCTCAACCTCACGCGCAACGCCGCCAACGATTGGAGTCCGGCGTGGTCGCCCGATGGCACGACTATCGCCTTCGTCACCTCGCGCGACGGCAACGCCGAACTGTATTTGATGCAAAACTGTTTGATCGTGACGGGTAGCTGTGATCGCAACCTGCGCCGTCTGACCAATAACCCCGGCAACGACTCGTCGCCTTCGTGGTCGCCGGATAGCCGCATGTTGGTGTATGAAACGCTGCAAGGTGAGAACAGCGATCTGTTTCTGATCGATATTGAAACGTTGCAA
>DATGQJ010000027.1:0-2979 GCA_035304265.1 Oceanobacillus sp. | reverse complement strand
GCCCTCAATATCGCCATAAGCCGATGAGGATGCAGCATAAACGACGCGCTTCACCCCTGCATCGCGGGCGGCGATCAAAACGTTCAGCGTGCCCGTGACGTTGAATTCATTGGTCGTCAGCGGATCATCGATGCTGCGGGGCACCGATGGCAGCGCCGCCTGATGAAATACGTAGTCCACGCCTTGAAAGATCGGCTTGAGCGCCTCACTATCGGTGATGCTGACCTCGTGTACTTCGAGGTCGCCGTTCAGATGCGCGATATTCTCGCGTTTGCCTGTGCAAAAGTTGTCGATGATGCGGACGCGATGACCGTCTTTCAACAAACGTTCTGCGATGTGGGAGCCGATGAAGCCTGCGCCTCCAGTGACGATGTAGGTTTCTGCCATAGTCTTAAGCATCCATGTTCGGTGAGAGTATTTCCCGGTCGATGGTGTTGCGAATGCGTTGTGCCAGTTGGTTCAGTCTGGCGCGTTCTACCAGCGGCGGCATGGACAGATACCGAAAGCCGGTGAAACCGTCATCTAGCTGTCTTGGAAAGACGTGGATGTGAACGTGCGGTACTTCCTGTCCCGCTGCCGCGCCATTCGACTGCCAGATGTTCATCCCATGCGGCTGAAAGGTGTCTTGCACCGCTTTTGAGATGAGCACCGTCGTTTGAAACAAAGCGCCTGCGATGTCGAGTGGCAGTTGATCCACCGTTTCAATATGTGCCTTTGGGATAACCAGCACGTGTCCCTCATTGAACTGCTTGATGTTCATAAACGCCAGCGTCGTATCATCCTCGTAAACCCGGCTGGCTTCCTCGGAGCCTCGCAGGATGTCGCAAAAGACGCAAGCGCTCACTTCACGTCCTTCAATTGATACTTCCGCCGAATTGCCATCATCAGCACAAAGAGAATACCCATCAGCACCAATCCGGCGATGCCGAGCAGCAGCGCATGATCCGGCGGCTCAATGCTGACCAGAAAACCGAGCGTGCCAAAAAACAGACATGCGCTGTAGAGGATGAAGATCGTCTTGCGCTGGCTCAAGCCCATGCTCATCAGGCGGTGTGAAGTATGATCCTTGCCGCCCTCCATCGGCGGTCGCCCTTCGAGAATGCGGGTGACGACGACCAGACTGATGTCGAAAATCGGCATCCCCAGCACGAGCAGGGGCACCATCCACGTCACGCCGAGCGGCTGTGTGCCGAATTCCAGCTTGATACCTAGTACCGCCAACACGAAGCCGAGTACCAGTGCGCCCATATCGCCCATGAAGGTGCTGGCTGGATTGAAATTGTAGATCAGAAAGCCTACCGCGCTGCCCATCAACGCCGCCGCCAGACAGCTTACCAGCGTGAGGTTTTCGTTGAAGGCGATCAATGTGAAAAACCCGGATGCAATTGCCGTGAGTCCGGCGGCAAGACCATCCATGTTGTCGAGGAAATTGATCGCGTTGGTGAGACCGACCACCCAGAGAATAGTCAGCGGGTAGTCGATGAGGGGCGTATTGAAAAGCTGGATATGAATGTCGGCGACGATCAGCCCAACTGACGCAACCGTCTGCGCGATGAGGCGGACATTGATACCGAGGTTGTAGCGGTCATCCGCCAGCCCGACCAGTGCCAGAAACGCCGACCCGCTCAAGATTGCTGCGAACTCCACGATGTGCTGTGGCGGGCTGAACAGCAGCAGCGCCAACGCGAATGCAACGTAGATTGCCAGCCCGCCCATCAGCGGCTTGTGATCGGTGTGGATGTTGCGCTGGCTGGGAATGGCAACCACGCCGAAGCGAAGGGCAATCGCACGAGTGAGCGGCGTCAGTCCCAGCGAGGTAGCAAAACCCACAACGAGAATGGGCAGGAACAGCATCGTGTCCATTGGGCGGCAACCCTCTATCGAAAAACCGTAAGCAGTATAGCGCAGTTTCGATGAAGGAATAGGGTTTGTATGCGGACTTATCGATTATACAGCCTGCGATGGCTTCTTCACGCCGAGCATTCGCCGCCCAAGCCATAGCAGAATCCACTCCGGCAGCAGGTGGGCAAGCGGCGGCGCGAGCATCGCTTCCAACCCAACCGGATAACGCAGGCGCGGTGAGCGACTTTCAATGATCTTTTGCACCTTTCGCGCGACGGGCAGCGGATCGGGGGCGGTTTCCGACCACTTCTTGCCGAGTTGGATTGCTCGTGTGCGCGGCGCGTCATATTCCGCAACCGGTGATTGAGGGTAACGCTGTGAATTGAACATATTTGACCGGAAAAATCCCGGTTGGACACTGGAAACCTTGATCCCAAACAGCGCCATTTCGTAACGCAGACTCTCGGTATAACCTTCAAGCGCATACTTGCTGGCACAGTAAAACGCCTCAAAGGGCCAGCCTGCCCGCCCAAGCGCAGAACTGATGTTGATGATCTGCCCGCTGCGCTGGACCCGCATGTGGGGCAACACTGCCTGTACCATCCGCACCACGCCAAAGAAATTGGTGTCAAATACCCATTGAGCGTCGGCAAGCGACGTTTCTTCTACGGCACCGACCAGATCAACCCCGGCATTGTTGACCAGCACGTCCAAGCGTCCGGCGCGTTCTAGTACCGTCTCTACGCACTTGGTCACGGATGCATCGTCGGTTACATCCAATTGCAGCATGTCAAAGTCACTGTGTTGGTCTGTGCGAGCCTGACGACTGGTGCCGAATACGCGGTATCCCTGTTTGGCTAAGTGGGTGGCAATCGAGTGCCCGATCCCTGACGACGCACCCGTAACAAGGACAGTTTTGGGATTCGACATGATTTTATATCTTCCTAAATGCACTTGCATGTCCATCGAAATTTTACAGACAAGATTGTCAAAACGCTTGTCTATTCCTTAAGATGGTATTGTGAAAACAGAGTGGAAAGTTGTGTGAATGTCCGATTCACGACGACAGGTACGCCGGGTCTTGCTGATCACATTCATCCTCAACATCACTGTCGCAGTAGGCAAGATCGTGGTTGG
>DATGQJ010000026.1:0-4918 GCA_035304265.1 Oceanobacillus sp. | reverse complement strand
GGTAAAAATCTGCAAAGACGAGATGATGTTGACGATCAGCGTGAAGAAAATCGCGCCGCTGATCATGGGGACAGTGATGTGAATGAACTGTTTCCAGCCACTCGCGCCGTCAATGTGTGACGCCTCATAAAGCTCGTTGGGGACGTTGCGCAGCGCCGCGAGGTAAATAATCACCGTGCTGCCGACGCTCCACAGGCTCATGAGGATGATCCCCGGCTTGATCCACTGCGGATCAGTTGTCCACCCCGGTCCGTCGATGCCGAGCAGCGCAAGCCCTTGATTGACCAGACCAATACGTGGGTTCAGCAGCCAGAGCCATAGCGTCGCAACGGCGACTGCGGGCGTGATTGAGGGCAGGTAAAACGCGGTTCGGAAGAAGCCTGCCGCTTTTCCCACGCGGTTGAGCATCAGCGCAAGGCAAAGCGCGACGACGATGGAAAGCGGAACGTGCAGCAGCGCGTAAAAGAACGAGTTATACAGGCTCAATCCCAGACGCGGGTCGGTGAGCATTCGCTCGTAATTCGCCAAGCCGATGAAGCGCGGCGGGTTTAGCACGTCATAATCTGTCAGCGATAACCCCAGACTGATCACCATCGGTCCGGCGGTAAAGACTAGAAAGCCGATGAACCATGGCGAAATGAATGCTAACCCGGCAAGCATTTCTCGCTGTTGAAGGGTAGCCCGCTCCCCAACGAAGGGGAGACGGGCGAGTAAAGATTGATTTGCCATTGCTACTGCTGTCGGCTCCAAGCCTCATCGAGCGCTGCCTGCGCTTCCTGCTGCGCCTGATCGAGTGATTCCTGTGCGGTCTGTTCGCCGTTCAACACGCGATTGACTGCATCCGTCCAAGCCTGCTTGAACTCGTTTCCAGCCGGATTTGCCGGAACCGCGAACGCATTTTCCTGAAGTCCCAGAATGACCTGTACGCCGTTATCGAATGCCTCATTGCCGCTCGGCTGTACGATCTCGCCAAAAATCTGCTCGTCTGCAACCCGGTTGCCCGTATACACGCCTGTATTGATCGTGCCCGCCTCTTCGCGCAGCCGTGCCCGTTCCTCTGCGGCAGCGACCCACGCTTCAGGAGAGGACATGGTGGTGATAAAGGCGCACGCCGCTTCTGGGTTCGCTGCGCCTCTCGGAATTGCCCATGCGTTGCCAGTAGCAAAGCTCAATGGATTGCCTTCACGATCCGTAAACGGCGCGAAAGCGATGGGGGCATCCGGCGCAACGTCTGCCAGCACGTTCATGTACCACTGTTCCATCGGGAAAATACCGAGTTGATCGCTCACCATCTGATTTTCTGCGCCAAAGAAATCCCACGTATCGCGGAACGCCATGAAGTCGGCGCGACCACCCGCCGCCTCGTGAAGCGAAACGGCAAACTCCAATGCCTCGACTGCTTCCGGTGTATTCAACTGCGCGGTACGCCCATCTTCCGAAAGCAAATCTGCGCCGTTCGCCTTCACCCAGAGCGGGAAGAATTCCGGCAGTTTGGGATCAAAGCCGATGCGGGTGAGGGTGTTGCCGTCGAAGCGCGTCAGGGCATCGTTGAGCGCCACGATGTTGTCCCAATCGCTGACATCCACGTCCTCAAGCGTCAGTCCCGCATCTTCCAACGCCGCCGTGTTGATGAACAGCATGAGGTTGTTGAAGAACTGCGGAATGCCGTAAACCACGCCGTTCACGGTGACTTCGTTGACCGCCACTTCGCGGAACTGGCTCATATCGACGTTTCGGCTGGCAATGCAATCCGTCAGCGGTTGCAGCGCACCACGCACCGCGTAGGTGCTGAGCACGGCGCGGTCAAGATTCACCACGTCCGGCGGGGTTCCGCTGGCAACCGAAGTCAGGAACTGCTGTTCGTCCAGACCGCCTTCTACAAAATTGAGTTCCACATTGGGGAATTGTTCGGTGAAATAATCGCGACGCACAGTCGCAATCTCGTCGCCTAATCCGAAGCCAAGAATGGAGAGTGAGCCGCTCACGTCTTCCTGTGCCTGAACGACGACGCCGAGCGCAAGAATGCAGATGGTGGCAATTACGAGGGTTCTACGCCAAAACGACTTTGATACAGGGAACATACAGAATCTCCTTAACTGTAAAAACGCGGAATATCACCTCTTTTTGTGCGACGTAGGGCAGGTTCTTCTATTATGGACACCTCCTGTTAGGTTTTCCTTAACATTGAATAAGTAAAGTGACTTGGATCATGGGTGTTCGTTGATGCGTTGTGTTGTCCCTCTTACGTCCAGATGTACCTGAATTTGCACTTGCTGGATCGAGCGTCCGGGGTCGGCAAGACGCGCCAGAAGCAGTTCTGCGGCAATCTGCCCGGACTCGGTGAGTTGCTGGTTGATGGTGGTCAGGTCAACGTGCTCGGCAATGTCGATGCCATCAAAGCCGATCACCGATATATCCTGCGGCGTTTGCAGACCGAGTTTACGCGCCTCATGAATGACGCGGATAGCCAGTTCATCGGCAGGCACGAACAGGGCTGTCGGCGGATTGTCGAGTTCAAAGAGTTGCCGCAGCTTCTCGCTGATACCCTGTCGCGACAACGGCACATAGGTGATGTATTCGTCCGGCAGGGCAATGCCGCATTCCTCCAAGGCTTCGCGGAAGCCCGCCAGACGTTGAACTTCAGGATGGATGGAATACGAGGGATGCTGCCCGAAATAGAGATAGGCACAGCGTCGATGCCCCAGTTCAATGAGGTGTTGCGCGGCAAGCCTGCCCCCGGCGCGATCATCGACTTGAATAGTGCTAAAACTCGGATGGCTGTATTCAATCAACACCGTCTCAAGCTGGTTGGAAATCAGGCGTTGGGCAGCGGCATCATCGACGGGAAGCGACATGACGATCAAACCATCGAGATTTCCGCGCAGCGGGAGCGCCGCCAGATAACCATCGAGGCGCTCTACCGAGTCAACGGTGTAAACCACCAGATCATATTTGGAGTTGGCTAACACGGCGGCGACACCGCGCAGGCGGTTGGTGAAGGACGGCGACGTGAAGAATGGGGTGATAACGCCGATCTGGGCAGTGCTTTGCAGCACTCGCGCCCGCGCTTCCGCGTTCGGTACGAAGCCTAGACGGTCAATCGCCTCCATCACCTTGAGGCGACTGGATTCGCTGACCCGCTCAGGTGAATTTAGTACACGGGAAACTGTCGCAATACTTACGCCAGAGAGTCTGGCAACGTCATAAATCGTGGGGGGCGAATTCTTCTGCGTACTCATCAAATGAATTTATCTCTGAAAAGCGGCGTAAGTGCTTTCGTGTAAGTGCTTACACGACATATATTAACGCATAGGACTGATTTGTCAATCAGCCTGCCGCCACACAATCCAAACAAAAACAGACGGGTGATCGCAACCGCGAACCCGTCTGTCTATTCTCGTTGTATGAGGGAAATTAGTCGCCCAGATTGATTCCGAGATTGCGAGCCGTGTGAATCCAGGGGTGGTTCAGCGGGACTGTCTTGCGCTTGCCCACCACCTGATCGAGCGGCACCGGTTCGGTAGACTCGCCGCGAACCGCGACCATGACGCCGAAGATACCCTCATGAATGTAGTCGGCGCACGCGGCTCCGAGCCGGGTTGCTAGCAGACGGTCAGCCGCCGTTGGGATGCCGCCGCGCTGCACGTGTCCCAGAATCGTGACGCGCGACTCCAGTCCGGTAAGTACCTCCAACTGCTGTGTGAGCTTCTGGGTGTTGGTCAGGGGTTCAGTTCCCGACTTGGCTTTGTGTTTCTTGCCCGATTTGGCAGGTAGGATGTCTTCGGACGAATCCAGAGGTACGGCACCTTCCGAAACGGCAACGATGCTGAAAGCCCTGCCATCCCGCACGCGCTGGCGAATCGAGGCAGCAACTTTATCCACGCTATAAGGAATCTCTGGAATCAGGATCACGTCTGCGCCGCCCGCGATACCCGCCCCAAGCGCCAGCCATCCAGCGTTATGTCCCATTACTTCTACCACGATAATGCGGTGGTGGCTGTGCGCGGTGCTATGCAGCCGATCAATGGCTTCGGTGGCAATCGTGAGTGCCGTGTCATAGCCGAAGGTGATGTCGGTCATCGCCACGTCGTTGTCAATCGTCTTGGGCAGGGTGATGATGTTTAGCCCATGCTTCATCAGGTGATAGGCGTTTTTCTGCGTGCCGCCGCCACCGAGACAGACCAACGCATCCAGATGGTGCTTGTGATAGGTTTCCACCATCACGTCGGTCATGTCCATCGTTTTGCTGCCAACCGGCATTTTCTGCGGTTTATCCCGACTGGTTCCGAGGATAGTGCCGCCGATGGTCAGGATGCCCGAAAGGGCAGCGCTATCCAGTGTGACCGTCCGATTTTCCATCAGTCCCCGGAAGCCATCCCGGAACCCGATGATTTGCATTTTATAGGCGCTCATCCCGGCTTTGCCGACTGCGCGGATGGCGGCGTTCAAACCGGGGCTATCGCCGCCCGCTGTCAAAATTCCAATGTACTGTGTCACTGCAATGCGCTCTGTCTTCTGCGAATCAAGCAAGAAGTCATTATACCAGTTTGTTGTATGAAGCGTTTTGACGCTTGGTGAAATTCAAACCGATTTCCAACGCTGATGCCTGCCGAATTGAAACTCAATAGCCGGAAGCGCTTGCATTGACGATGTGATGCTCGCGTACCAGCTTATGAACGGCGTCCATATAGTGGTACATGATCGTGTCCTCAGCGATAAAGGGGACATGCTGGCGGATGAGGTCATAGACGGGCTGAGTGCCGCGTCCGAGGCGTGCGCCGGGCGGGGTCACTTCCTTGCGGAAGTCAATTCCCTGCGCGGCAGACATCAATTCGATAGAGAGAATGCGCTCGACATTGTTGATGATACGTCGCGCTTTGAGCGCCGCCGTACAGCCCATGCTCACATGATCTTCTAC
>DATGQJ010000025.1:0-3532 GCA_035304265.1 Oceanobacillus sp. | reverse complement strand
AATGTCGAAATAGCGGCTGTCTGACGAACAGTGGTTGAATACCGCGTCGAGCACGATCTTCATATCCTGCGCGTGCGCCTTTTCGATCAGTTCGTCAAAATCCTGTTCCGTGCCCAGCATCGGGTCGATTTTGAAATAGTCGATTGCATCGTAGCGGTGGTTGCTCGCCGCATGAAAAATCGGCGTGAAATAGAGGCAGTCCACGCCGAGATCGCGCAGGTAATCCAATTTATCGATCACACCGCGCAGGTCACCACCGAAGAAATCGCGTCCCAACGGCGGATGTTCCGGGCGTTCGCCCCACTCCAGATACAACGGTTCGTGTCCGTATACCCCCATCGAAAGCCGATCATTGGAAGGGTCGCCGTTGGCGAAACGATCCGGGAAAATCTGATAGATGATCATGCCTTTTGTCCACTCAGCGGGCATCCTCGCCGGATCGTAAACCGCGATTTTGAATGGTTCTTCGATCCATTCGCCGTAAATCGGCGTGTTGCGTCCTTCGACCTGCCGTCGTTCCATCAGCGGCGGTAGTACGTCGTCGTCGAATTTGAAATGGTAATGCAGGATGGTGACTTCCGTTGGCATCCGCAGTTCGGCAGTCCAGCGGTTATTGCCATCGGGCGTCATAGCGAGGTGCCAGCCCAATTCTCTGCGGGTATCGGTCACGTAAATCTCTGGTTGATATGGACAGTCTTCCAGAATCAGGTGGCATACCGCGCGGAGGGGTTGGGCGGGCGGTGGTATGTGGAAAGGTCCCGCAGGACGCAGCCTGCGGGCGGCTTGCACACTCAACGACGACATGGAAACTCCTTACATTAAGCATTACTACCGATTGTGCAAAATGAAAGGAGCAGGCGCAAGTGGGAGATCAGGCGGGATGTTCCCACGTGTAGAAAATCAAGTCCTGCGCAATGGTTTCGCCGCCGAGTTGATGAATCAATGACAGAATTTGCGCCCGATGATCGGTGCTGTGATTCAAAGTCTGCATCAGCGAATCGCACATGGTACTGACTCGGCGTGTATTGCCCGCCACGCTCACGTACTCGATGCGCTTTTCGAGGTCTTCGTCCTTCAATCCATCCACAAACCTGCGCCATTCCTGTTCAATTTCATCCCACTTCGTGCGGATCGCCTCGCGTGTCGGATAGTCTTGCGGTGGTGGGATGCGCGGAATTGGATTACCCTGCACGCGCGTGAGCCAGAGCAGTTCCGCACCCATCGTATGCACGACCTGAGCATGAACCGAGCCAATCGAGTAATCACAGGGGCGCGTGAACTGTTCCTCGCTCAACTTCATCACACAGTCCCATACCCGTTGATGCGCCCAGTAGTTGTAGTCGAACAGGCGGCGGAAGTAAGCTGCGTTCATCGTATCTCCTTGATAAGTGCGCGATTCTGAACCTGTAGCCAGACTTTCAGCTATTGATGGTGAAAACTCTATTTCAAAAAAGGCGGTTTCTGTGAAATACCTTGTCATACTACTGATAACCATTTTTTCCATCACTGTCTATGCCCAATCCGATGAACCACAGGCAGGCGACGAGCGCGTAGACGAATTTGGTATCGAGCAGGTCTACGTGCCCGCCGGATGTTTCATGATGGGCGCGTCGCAGGAGCACATTCAGGCAATCAGATCAGAAGCGCCCGCATGGGTTGTCCGCGAGCTACCCAGCGAGATGCCTCAGCACGAAGTCTGCCTCACGTCCGGTTACTGGATCGATAAGTACGAAGTGACCAATGCCGCTTTTCAGGCGTTTGTAGACGACGGCGGCTACACAACCGAAGCATACTGGTCGGAAGAGGGCTGGGAGTGGTTGAGCGAGCAGGATACTGCGGAATTGCCCGTCGAATGCGTGGAGCCGGAGCCGGATCACCCGCGCGTCTGCATCACGTGGTATGAGGCTGAAGCGTATGCCAACTGGCGCGGGGGCAGCCTGCCCACCGAAGCCCAGTGGGAATATGCCGCGCGTGGTCCCGAATCACCGATTTATCCGTGGGGCAACGAATGGGACGCTGAGCTTGCCAACGTGCTTGACAGCGAAGAAACCACGCCCGTCGGCAGCTATCCCGATGGCGTAAGCTGGGTTGGCGCACACGATATGTCCGGTAACGCAATGGAATGGGTATGGGATTGGCTGGACGAAAATTACTACGACGACAGCCCCACCGAAGACCCCACCGGACCCGAAACCGGACGCCGCAAAGTGGAGCGAGGTGGCTGGTGGGGCAGCAATGAGTTCGTCGCCCGCACCACCTACCGCCATTTTGAAGACCCGCCGACCTATCAGGATCACCACATCGGCGTGAGAATCGTCTCTCCGGCGGAATAACTCGTAGGGGCAAACGGCAGTCAGAGGTTGCTGTTAACCTCTGGTTGCCTGTGCCCATTCCCCTTATCCCCCCACAGGCAAAATAACCGACGCCCCCTCGCTTGCAGGCGAGACGTAGATACGCGCATCCAATCCGCTGACTTCTTTGTAGCGCCGCGCGACTTCCACCGTGAAATTGGTGACGGCATCGGCATGAACCAACGCCACCGCGCACCCGCCAAATCCCGCCCCCGTCATCCGCGCTCCATAACAGCCCTTTTGCTCCTGAGCGCAGGTCACGATCTGGTTCAGCGCGTCATTAGTCACTTCAAAATCATCGCGCAGGCTGACGTGGCTGGCATCCATCAACTTGCCCAACGTCACCGCATCACCCGCCCGCATCGCGTCCGCCGCCTTCAGCGTCCGGTCATTTTCGGTGATAACGTGTCGCGCCCGTTTCGCCACCACCGGATCGAGTTTGTCTTTGCCCGCTTCAAATTGGTCAACAGTCACGTCACGCAGCGCAGTCACGTTGAAGAACCGCGCCGCCGCTTCGCATTGTTCGCGCCGTTCGTTATAAGCGGAAGTCACCAGTTCGCGCCGCGTCGTCGTGTCCATAATCACCGCCAGCGTGTCCGGCGGCAGCGGCACGGGTTCGAGCGCCAGCGTGCGACAGTCGATCAACACTGCCTGTCCTTCCACGCCCGCCGCCGAGATCATCTGATCCATAATGCCGGACTTCATGCCCACCCATTCGTTTTCGGCACGCTGGCAAATTTTCGCCATCTCCGCCGCATCCCAGTCGATATTCGAGATCGTGGCAAATGCCCGCGCCGTCGCCAGTTCAATTGCCGCCGATGACGACAGCCCCGCGCCGAGCGGCACGTCGCCCGCCACGACGCCTTCCCAACCTTGCAGCGTGTAACCTTTTTCCTGCAATGCCCACGCGACGCCCTTCATGTACTCCGCCCACCCGCCGTAGCGTTTGCTCTGCTTTGCCATTTCGATTGGTGAGAACTCGGCAATTTCGTTGAAATCCAGCGAGTGAACGACGACGTAGTTATCGTTGCGCGGGCGCAGCGCGATCCATACCGCGCGGTCAATCGCCATCGGCAGCACGAAGCCATCGTTGTAATCCGTGTGCTCGCCGATCAGGTTCACCCGTCCCGGCGCACGCACAACCGCGTCCGGCAGCACTTCAAACAGGCGCTCAAATTCCT
>DATGQJ010000024.1:0-2763 GCA_035304265.1 Oceanobacillus sp. | reverse complement strand
TCTACGAAGAAGCGCGGGATGAAGATTTGGCGCTGGACGAGGATGAGGGGCGCATTCTGCCGGAACTCACTGTCGGCGAGCTACTCGACCTGCTCGAACTCCTGCCCGCGCAGCACTTCACTCAGCCGCCACCGCGTTATACCGAAGCCAGTTTGGTGCGAACGCTGGAAGAATACGGCATCGGGCGTCCAAGCACTTACGCTCCTACCGTCGCCGTCATTCAGGATCGGGAGTACGTCGTCAAGCAGGATAAGGATCGGCTCGTGCCGACGGAGACGGGCAAAATCGTCAACGACCTGCTGACCAAGCACTTCACCGAAGTGATGGACTATCAGTTCACCGCGCGTATGGAAGACCGTCTGGACGAAATTGCCGAAGGGAAACGCGAATGGCAGCCCATGCTGAGCGAGTTTTACTTCCCGTTTGAGGCGCGGCTCAAGATCGCCCGACAGACGATTCCAAACATTCAGCAGGAAGAGCAAATCGGGCGCGATTGTCCGGTCTGCGGCAAACCACTGGTGATCCGTTATGGGCGTTTCGGCAAGTTCATTGGCTGCTCCGATTACCCCAACTGCCGCCATACCGAGCAGTGGCTGGAGCGCATGGGCATCGCCTGCCCAACCTGCGGCGAAGCCCACGGCGGTGAGCTTATCGTCCGGCGGAGCAAACGCGGGCGCACCTTCTACGGTTGCTCACGTTTCCCGGATTGCAATTTCACCAGTTGGAAGCGCCCATTGCAACAGCCCTGCCCCAACTGCGGCGGACTGTTGATTGAACAGAATCGCTCGACAGCACAGTGCATCAAATGCAGCAACAGCTACCGCATCAACGAACTACCGAGCGTCGAAGCGGAACTGGCTTAACAAATATCCAACACGCCAGCGGAAAATCGTACCGCTGGCGTTTGCATATTTGAACCTTTAGCGTATAGTAGTGGGTGTTTCCGGTAGAATCGCTTTCAAGACGACATTCACACGAAAGGCGACTGCCTTATGCAATTTCTGCGGGATAGTTACAACGGAATCTATGTCGTCCTCCTGAAGCCCTACATGCCCCGTCCCAAGACGATAGCCATGCTGGTGATCGGTGTGCTGATCGGGCTGCTCTGGGCGTATGTAATTTCCCCAACCATTTATTACGATGCCGACCCTAGTACCCTGCACCAAAGCTGGCAGGATGAATGGGTCAAATTACTGGCAGATCGTTTCGCTGCCGCCAATGCAGACGTAAGCCAAAATATCATCGATCTACTAGGGCGTGTCGATGCCCCGCTCGACATCGTTGACCGCCTACGCAACACCCCCGGCGAAGAATCCAACGCCGCCCGTCTGGACGCAATCCGTCCGCTGGCTGAACAGGCAGGCTCGGCGGAAGCGCCACAGCCCAATTTCATCGCCAATATTTTGCCGTTCATCATTGCGCCGCTGGTCGTCGTTATCGTGGGCGTGATCGTCGCCATTCTATACGGCATGTTCATCGCCCCGAACATCGTCGAGCCGTTGCGCAAACGACTGCGCGGTGAAAAGGTCAGTGAAGACGTTATCGCCATGCGTCAGCAGGTGCAGGCGTCACGGCAGGCACTGGAATCACAGCGAACGGACTTCACGACAAGCTCTTACGGTCCACCGTTGATGCAGCGCATGTCCACGTACATTCTGGGACATGGGCAGTACGACGACTCGTTCAGCATCGAGGATGAAAACGAGCGCTTCCTCGGTGAAACGGGCGCTGGCATCTCCGAAACCATCGGCGTCGGCGAGCCGCAGAAGGCAACCGCCATCGAGGTCTGGTTGTTCGACAAAGACGATTTCGTGCGTACCATCACCAAGGTCTTTGCTTCGGAACATGCCTTTAACGACCCGGCACTCCGCGCAAAACTTGAACCCAAAGGCGATCTGGTGCTGGCTGAACCCGGCGCAACCGTCACACTAGAAACTGCGTCGCTCCGGCTTCAGGCGCGTATCGTCGAACTCGAATATGGCACAGGACCACTACCGCCGCGCAGTTATTTCCAGAAATTGACCATCGAACTTGCCGCGTGGCGCAAGGACTCGCCGGGCGCTCCTGCAACCGTCACGACAGTGACGACCACCGCACCGGCAGCCCCGCCACCCGCAGCAACGCAATCTTCCTTCGCGCCGCCGCCTGCGCCCGTGTCAGCGCCGCCGAATCCCGCCGCGCCTCCGGCAACGTCAGGCTTTCAGGCACCGCCAAATCGGGTTGGTGAGAGCGCACCTTCCCCGCTCCGTCCACCCGCACCAGCGGGACCACCGCCAGCGAGACCGTTGATGTCGCCGCCACCCGCGCCGCCATCGGCAGATGATGATCCGTTTGGCGGAACGGGAGACTTTACACCGATTTCTTAAGTAGGGTCACGGGAGAGTCCGTTAGCAGGTGCTAACGGACTTTTTTGATCTTGAAGAGGATGTCGCCGTTCGGTGTCTTTACACGAACTTCGTCGCCCTTCTTGTGACCGAGCAGCGCCGATCCAATTGGGCTTTCGTTGGAAATCTTTCCTTCGCTGGGATTTGCTTCTGCCGCGCCGACGATGATATAGGTCTCTTCGTCGTCCGTCCCATCTTCGACAATCGTAACCGTCGAGCCGATATTCACCGTATCCGATTTTCCGGTGTTACTGATGATGACGGCGCTGCGCAGCACGTTTTCCAGATATTTGATGCGTCCTTCCACAAACGCCTGTTGTTCTTTGGCATCGTGGTAGTCGGCATTTTCCTTCAAGTCGCCCTGAGCAACGGCTTCTGC
>DATGQJ010000023.1:0-6149 GCA_035304265.1 Oceanobacillus sp. | reverse complement strand
TCAAAGATACGCTCAAGCTGATCTTTCGGGATGCCGACGCCGTTGTCCTTCACCGAAACCCAGACTTCGCGTTTGTTACGGATTTCGGTCTCGACGGAGATTTGCCCGTAATCGGGCGTGAAGCGCACCGCATTGTTGAGTACGTTAAAAAGCGCCATGCCCATACGACTGCGGTCAATCGCCACACGTACCGGCTCAGTGGGCGGGATATAGGTCAGGCGATGTCCTTTTGCCTCGGCAAGCTGTGCTACTTCCTGCACCGCGTCATGCACAAAATCGTCGAGCAAAACGGCTTCCCGATTCAGTTCGGTCTGGTGCTGTTCCAGATAGCGCAAATTGGTCAGGTCTTCGATGATGCGGCGAAGCTGGAGCGCACTGGCAACGACCTTGTTGGCGTGGCTCTTGACTTCGGGGTCGCCTGTGTCTTGCAGAAAGCTGGCATACCCCAGAATGACGCCGAGCGGTGTGCGCAGTTCATGAGAGGCAATAGCAATGAAGTCGCTTTTGAGGGTGTCAAGCTGGCTCAGTTCGTCATTCGCCTTTTGCAGCGCCGCGACAAGCTGCGCCCCTTCAATGGCGACTGCCGCCTGTGCCGCGAGGATCGACAGGTAATTGCCGTCGTCCTCTGTCCACGGAAGGTTGCGTTTGTTTACGGCTTCCAGAACGCCGATGACGCGGTTCTTGGAACGCATCGGTACGCCGAGAACCGAACGGGTGTGGAATTCGAGTTCTTCATCTACTTTCGAGTAATGGCGTGGGTCTACTTCAACGTTGTTGACGGCAACAATCCGGTTTTCGTGCATGACGGTTCCGGCGATGCTGCCTTCAAGCGGAACCAGCTTGCCAATCAACGCCTGTCCTGAATCGCCTGTGGTGGTTGCGGCAAAGCGCAGTTCATTGTTTTTCGCGTCCCACAGCAGCACTGACGCCGCTTCCGCGTTGACGATTTCCGCCGCAGTATCCATCAAGGTACTGAGCAACGGCTTGAGCTTCAGTGTGGAATTCAAGACGGTACTGATCTCGGCAAGCCGAGTCAGTATATCGACTTTGCGTTCCAGTTCGGCGATGTCCTGTGCCATAAATTGTTGCTCTCAATGATAATTGATTTAAGTTTATCATTGTCCCCACTTATGCGCGACACTACTTCTTCTGAAATTTTCTATTTGTTTGATGATTGTATCTGTCTAGCAGTAGTAGTAGGGGTGTTCAAACTGTTCATAACTTTTGTCGAAAAAGGGCTATATCCCAACCCTATCCCAAAAACGGGACAAAATTGAACATTATTTCGCAAATCTTTGGGATAATTAGAACTTGTGTATCAAAAGTTATGAACAGGGGGGTGTTCATAACTCATGCATGAGTTATGAACAGAACAAAAAATCTGTTCATAACTGGTATTAGCGGGGCACTTATCACAAAATACTTATGAACAATACTGGGCAAGTTATGAACAGGTTATGAACAGGTTATGAACATCTTATGAACAGTTTACCGGACTCATAGTACGTTTCTTAACAGAAACTCTTGATGAAATTTGGGATATTCTGGGGAAATAATCGAGCTATATCCCAAATGAATCCTTAAGAAAGGATCAAGAAGGATCAGCAGAGAGGGCGCAGAAAATCAAAAGGGCGGGTTTCTAACCCGCCCTTCGGTTGGAGAGGCGTTTATTTCCTGTAACGTCCGCTCAGTCGCCGGATTCAGGTGTTACCTCTGGCTCCACTTCAACATCTGGCAGATTCGCCTCTGGCAGATCCGCCTCTGGTATCGGCGGCGCGGTGAAGTTCTCCACTGCTTCAGGCAGGCTGGCAAGGTCGAACAGGAACGGACTATTGGTCGGCACCAAAATTAGCCCAACCTGATCGCTCAAATTCTGGATGTACTGGTACTGGAGCAATGCCGGGTTCGCTGCGATTTGCTCGCTGACCAACCGGAGCGCCTCAGCTTCTGCCTGAGCCTGCAACACGGTTGCCTGCGCCTGACCTTCAGCGCGAAGAATCTCGGCGTCACGCAAACCCTGTGCGCGGGCACGTGCCTGTTCCGCTTCTTGCTGGATACGCTGCACCTGCAAGCGGGCACGTTCGGCTTCCTGCGCGGCGACCTGTGCCTGTTCGATGGCTTCGGCATACTGTTCGGAGAAGGTCACATTTCGAATGATCAGGTCGGAAAGTATCAACCCATCGCGTTCAAGCCGCGCACTCAAACGCTGGAAGGCGCTGTTGCTGAGGGCTTCACGACCACCTGAATAGATTTCTGCCGCTTCAAAAGCGGAAACGGCGTCACGGACAACACCGCGCGTCGTGGTGACAACGAACTCATCTCGGTACCGCTCCTGCCCCCATGAGAGGTGCAGTCGATTCGCGTTGTTCGGATCAACGCTGAAAATCACCGAAACATCCAGCCTAACTTCCTGACCGTCGCTGCTGCGGGCGACCACTGCGCCTTCGCCGTCATTACTGGTCTCGTCATCCCTGGTCTCGTCATCCAGCGCCACGTTTTGCTGAGTAACCGGATACAAGAACGGTTCTTGAATAACGGGCACGATAATATGCGTGCCGCCGCGCCGGGGTGTTCCTTCTAGTTCACCCGTGAGCGTATTGACAACCACTGCCACTTCAGTCGGCTGTACGATCAGGATACCCTGACTGATGACGGTGAACACCAAGCCAAGTATCAAACCCACTACCGCCAGCAGCACACCGCCGCGCACGGGTCGTCCCTGCGACGCCGCCATGACCACCGCGCCGATGCCCGCTAAAAAGAGGACGAAGCCGAGTAGTGAGAGAATACCGAGGACAGAACTTATACCCATTGGTTTGCTCCCCCAAAGGAATCTATAACGTTCTATGAACAATACGCGGGATTATAGCATGTGGTTGCGCGGATACTCGCGTTTATGACGAACACCCCACAGACTGGGGGATAAGCCATCTGTTGACGATGATCTGCATGGAGCCTACACTACCGGAAATTTGTGGAGCAAAGTGTGTTTACGGAAATCGTCATCGGTCCTTATACCCTGCGTACCTTCAGTTTAGCGCTGGCGCTGGCGATAGCGGCGGCGCTTGGTCTTGCGGCGTTGCGGCGTGGCTGGCGTTTTGGCGATCTGGTGGATGTCTGGCTCACCGGATTCGCGGGCGGCATCGTCGGCGCTCGGCTGTTTCACGTGCTGCTGCAATGGACGTATTTTTCGGACAATCTCGGCGAGGCGCTGCGCCTGAATGCAGGTGGCTTGGACTGGCATGGCGCGGTGTTTGGGGGATTGGTCGGGTTGTGGATAGGGTCGCGCTGGCGCAAGCTGCCTTTTCGTGCGCTGCTCGATGCGCTGACTCCGGCGCTGCCCCTGCTGGCGCTGGCGGGATGGATTGGCTGTTACGCCGTCGCCTGCGGGTATGGAGCGGAGGTGGATACGCTGGCGAACTATTCGCCGATTGTCGCATCCGAAATTCGCGACATCTACGGAATCCTCGCGCCGCGCTACAACACGCAGATTTTCGGAATGGGGCTGGCGTTGGTCTTGATGCTCAGTACGGCGGTTCTGTTCTGGCGAAAATGGCTGTACTACCGGCGCTTCTGGCTGGTGTTAGGGTTGTTGAGCGTGGGGATGTTGGTGATCGGGTTTTATCGCGGGGACGAAGTGCTGAGCATAGACGGGGTCAGGGGCGATCAGATTCTTGACGGGGTGATAGCCGGATACAGTTTCATACTGGCGATCAAACCTTTCCATCATCCTGTGACGTTACCGTGACGCTGCTGTGACGGTGGTTTCTTATACTAGCGAGTGTGCTCGTAGAAAGGAAACCATCATGCGCTCACGAGTTTTCCCTTTCATCGCTCTGTTATTATTCCTGTGGGCAGCCGCGCCCGCCGCTGCGTTGTCTGGTGGTGGGATTGTCAGTTATGAGTTTGGTTGCGATTCCGTCACCATAACCCACCTTGCGATATTTCTGAACAGAGATAATACAGGCTTAGGCAGTGAAGTATTTACACTCACGATCACAGATGGCAGTGGCAACGAACTCGAAAATGAAGCCGAAAATGGCGAGATCGGCGAGGCAATTACATCGGCTACCCGCCAATTCGATTACTTGACGCCGCCCGTTTCCAATCCCATTCGTGTGCGTTTGGTCAGCAACGCCGGGAACGGCTTTGAGGAACAAACCATCTGGGATCTGGTAGGGAATTCTCCCTGCTTACCACCCGTGACAACAACAACGTCATTCACGGGCGCAGGCATTCCGGCTGGGTTCGTCATGCACCATATCGCCTGCACAACCCCTGTTTATACCGAACCGGCAGGCGTGCCTGTCGGCAATGACCGCGTGCTTGAAGGACAGACATGGTTCGTTGATCCGGAACCCGTCACAGGCACGGATGGGCAACAGTGGACGGAAATCTTCGTCGGCAGCTTCATCAATCCATGGATACCGACAGCGTGTATTGGTGGCGTCGCGCCGCTTACTCCGGCTTAGAGGTAAGCTGGCTTTAGCTTCGGGGGTAGTCAACGATACTGACGACCTCAGTCATCAATTCAGTAAAAAACTTGCGCAAGAATTTTATCCATACGATGATAGCGTTTTCCATATAACAGGAGCTTACAATGCGTTCACGAGTTATTCTGCCAGCGATCTTGCTCACATTGGTGCTAATGCTGACAGCAACACCTGCCCTAGCCATGTCGGGTGCAGAGGTGCTTGATTTCACCGTTGGATGTGATGAATTTATCGTCACCTATGACGATGTCCTCGTTGATCGAGATAACACGGGGAGCAACGCAGAAGCATACTTACTCACCATCATCGACGGCAGCGGCAACGTACTTTTTTCTTACACTGACGCCCGAACCCTTCCTTTCACAATCTCGTCAACGAGCGAAACTTTACCTTATGATATTGCCCCCGTTTCCAATCCCATTCGACTACGTTTGGTCAGTAATGCCGGGAACGGCTTTGAGGAACAAACCATCTGGGATCTGGTAGGGAATTCCCCCTGCTTGCCGCCCCCGACAACGATAACGCCATTCACGGGCGCAGGCATTCCGGCAGGGTTCTTCATGCACTATATTACCTGCACCACGCCTGTGTACACCGAAGCGGCGGGCGTGCCCGTCGGCAATGATCGCGTGCTTGAAGGACAGACATGGTTCGTTGATCCGGAACCGGTTGAAGGCGCGGATGGGCAGCAGTGGACGGAAATCTTCGTCGGCAGCTTCATCAATCCATGGATACCGACAGCGTGCGTTGGCGGGGTCGCGCCGTTGACGCCCTGATAAGTCCACGTAGGCTCGAATTGAAAGACCTCGCTCGATAGCGGGGTCTTTTGCTGAATCAACCCTCAGAGGACGGCGAAACCACCATAACCCCATACGTCAGCGACACGCCAAAACGCCCCGTCAGCATTTGCGCGGGGCTGCGGTGTGAATCGCGTCCCGGCGCGAAATCGACGATGGGCGTTGCTTCACCGTCAGTCTCGTGAGCATAGATACGCCAGCGCATTTCGCGGCAGTCGTCAAAGCGCAGCGCGAATGTTCCGGCGTCTCCGGCGGAAATATCGAAAATCAGTGTTCGTCCCCAATCAAGCCACTGCACCGCACGCAGCATCAGCGCATGGGATGGATCGACCTTGAGCAGCGTATGCAGCGTGTTCATCCCGCGCCAACGGGCGTTTTCGGGAGTTCGTCGCTTGCGGGGCTGGTTGCCAGCGGCTGAACCTCGATCTGCACGAAGACCGTTGGCGTCGGCGTTCGCAATGGGATCGATGTGCTGGTTGGCGTATCGCTTGGCACCGGAATCGGCGTCGGGAAGTTCAAGTCGATCTGCAAATCGTCTACGTTGAAATTGTCGGCACAGGTGAATTGCGTTCGTTCGCCCCAACCATGCGCCCCGCCGCCGATCTGTACTCGCAGCCAACCGCCATTCTGGTCACGGGCATCGACCACCACCGTCTGCCCCGATTCGACAGTGCCAACCACCTGATTCTGCGGCGTCGGTCCGCTGTACAAGTTGACGTTGGTGCGGGCGGTACACTGCGGGTTGATGGTCGTGAGCGTCAGCGTCTCTTCCAGTGTTTCGCCGTCGGGCGCTTGTGCCACCAGCGTCACCGTGATTGACTCGGCATCCAGATACCCGGCGACACTGACCGTGCCGGTT
>DATGQJ010000022.1:0-7025 GCA_035304265.1 Oceanobacillus sp. | reverse complement strand
CTACGTCGGCATCGACAATGTGGCTGCGGCGCAGGAAGCCGTACATCATCTGGCACAGTTGGGACGCAAGCGCATCGGAACGATCACGGGCAAGATGCATAACCGCGAAGCACAGGATCGGCTGCGTGGTTACGAGCAGGGCATCAAATTATCCGGTCTGCCCTACGACGAAACGCTCGTGGTAGAAGGCGCATTTAGCCGAGACAGCGGCTATAACGGCATGAAATATCTTCTGGATCAGGGAGTGGACGCGGTATTTGCCGCAAGCGACGTGATGGCGGTTGGCGCTCTGGAAGCAATACAGGAAGCCGGGCTGCACGTGCCCGAAGACATTGCCATCGTCGGCTTTGACGACTTACCGCTGGCAACACAGGTCAAGCCTACGCTGACCACCATTCGCCAGCCTATCGCGAAGAAAGCCGCTATCGCAACCTCGACCCTGATCGGTTTGATTGAGGGACGTATGCAAGCGCCGGTTCAGGTGCTTTTGCCTACGCAATTGGTTATCCGCAATTCCTGTGGTGCAAAGCAAAAAGGGTAAGGGAGGGAGAAAGAACACAACTGAATATCGCTTATCCGCACTTCCGTTCAAGTTTGTTGTGAAGGATTGGAGTTTTACTATGTCACGCACTATGCATCGCCTTCTGGTTCTCGGAACTATTTTTGTGCTACTTCTGGGAGCGCTCTCTGGTTTCGCACAGAACGAACCTGTGACCATCACGTGGTTCATCGGTCTCGGCACGGGAAGCCAGCCTGACCAACTGGAAGCACAGCAGGCAGTCGTAGATGCTTTCAATGCATCGCAATCGGACATTGTTCTGGAAACCGTGGTCGTCTACAACACCGGCGCGGGTACGGCTCCGGCGGACGCGCTGCTGACCATGATCGCATCCGGTGAAGCGCCCGACATCGTGGGTCCCGTCGGCATCGACGGCTCGAACGCCTTTGATGGTCAGTTCCTTGATCTTCAACCGCTGATCGACGAGACGGGCTATGACCTGAGCGACTTCGATCCGGCGGCAGTGGAATTCTACCGCGTCGAGGGACAGGGCTTGATCGGTCTGCCCTTCGGTGTGTATCCGTCGTTCATCTATTTCAATCGTGACCTGTTCGATGAGGCAGGACTTGCCTATCCGCCGCAGGAATGGGGCGCACCCTACGTAGACGCTGAAGGCAACGAGCGTCCGTGGGACATCGACACGCTGACCGAACTGGCAATGCTGCTCACGGTGGACGCCAACGGCAACGACGCCACCAGCCCGGATTTCGATCCCACTCAGATTGAACAGTGGGGCTGGTACCAGCAGTGGACCGACTGGCGCGGTCAGGCAACCTTCTTCGGTGCTGGCAGCGTGGTCGGACCCGACAACACAGCGGTCATCCCCGAACACTGGCGTGAGTTCACACACTGGTACTACGACGGCATTTGGAACAAGCACTTCATCCCCAATGCCTCAGAAGCCGCTAGCGATTTGCTGAACGCGGGCAACCTGACGCCTTCGAACCGCCTTGCCATGAACCTCGTGCATCTGTGGTACAACTCCAGCGCAGGCACGGATGTGAACTGGGACATCGCCGCGCTTCCGTCCTACAACGGCACCATTACATCCAAGCTGCACGTCGATACCTTCCGCATCCTGAACACAACCGAGCATCCGGAAGAAGCATTCACCGTCCTCACGTACCTGATCGGTGAAGGCGCTGAGCCGCTGCTTCAGGTCTACGGCAGTATGCCCGCGCGTGCCAGCTTGCAGGATGCTTTCTTCGCGCAACTGGACGAGACCTATACGCAGGGTGTAAACTGGCAGGTCGCGATTGACGCGCAGGCGTATCCTGACGTGCCCAGCCACGAAAGCAACATGCCCAACTTCGTGCAGGCGAAAGACCGGATTGCCGCTTTCACCACGCTGTATCAGGGCACCGAAGGCTTGGACATCGACGCCGAACTCGAAACGCTGCGTACCGATCTGGAAGCGATCTTCGCGGGAACCTATGTAGCGCCCGAAGAAGAAGCCTCCTCGTAACTGAGGTAAGTGTAGGGGCGGGGTTCGCTCCGCCCCTCTCCGTTCGTTCGTACTTCTTGCAGGAAATCCATCATGACTGCAATCGGACAATCTGACCGTCGGTTTGCCCCCAAGCATCGTGGTAGCGGAATGGAACGCTCGCTCAAAATCTGGGGCATCATCTTTCTCTCGCCTTGGATTATCGGCTTTTTCGCGTTCACCTTCCTGCCGATGGTCGCTTCTCTGTTGTTTAGCTTTACCGACTTCAATTTGCTGCGCCCCAACGATGTGCAGTTCATCGGTTGGGCGAACTATAACCGCCTGTTTTCCGATCCGCAGGTGGCAGCCGCCAGCGGCGCGACACTCCGTTATGCGCTCGTCGCGCTGCCGGTAGCGATTTTTGCGCCGATTGGCATGGCGGCGCTGCTCAACTCGCATAATCTGGTGCTGCGCCGCGTGTATACCACCCTGTTCTACATGCCCTACATGGTTCCCGTCGTGTCGGCGGTGTTCATCTGGCAGGGCTTTCTCAATCCGCAGTCAGGATGGCTTAATCAATTTCTGGCGTCCATCGGGATCACGGGTCCCGACTGGATCAACTCTGTCGATTGGATTTATCCTGCGCTGGTTTTGATTAGTTTGTGGGCGACAGGCAACGCCATGCTGCCCACCTTAGCCGGAATGCAGGGCGTTCCCACCGAGCTTTACGAAGCCGCTAAAGTGGACGGCGCGAACGCATGGGTGCGCTTCCGGCGAATCACCTTCCCGATGATTTCACCTGTGATTTTCTACAACCTGATTTTGACAGTAATCGGGCTGTTTCGATATTTCGACATCCCGTATATTCTGGGGCGCGGTCAGGGCAACCCCGGCGGCGCGACCAATCTCTATAACGTCTACATCTATCGCAATGCATTTACCTATCAGGACATGGGGTATGCTTCGACGCTGGCATGGGTCTTGTTCGTCGTCGCGATGATCGTCACGTTGATTCTGTTTGTAAGTGCCCGGTTCTGGGTCTATTACGGCGGGGAAAGGAACTGAGATGGCGGCTACGGCTATTCCCGCAAAGACCACTGTGGTACAGCATACTTCGCCTGTGCTGTCGCAGTATGTGCGCAAGTTTCTGGTGAAAGCCAGTTTCACGTTGTTTGCTTCCATCCTGCTGTTGGTGTTCCTGTCGCCGTTCGGCTATATGGTGGCGACGGGACTTAAAAATCAGCAGCAGATTTCCAACGGCTTTCTGCTGCCGATGTCGCCCATCGAATATGAATACAACGGTGCGCGTTATCCGCTTTACAACGTGCCGGATAACGAAACCGGAGCGATTCACCAGTGGGCGCTGGTCACGAGAGGACGCGAAGAAAGCACCTTTATCGATCCTGCCAACCCCGAAGCGGGGGAAATCGTCTGGCAGGGGCGCTGGCGCACGCTTGACCCTGTGATCCGATTCGATCCGCAGTGGGGCAATTTCATCGAGGTCTGGCAGGGGCTGAACTTCCCGCGTGTGTTCCTCAATACACTGGTAGTCGCCGTGTTCGGCATGATCGGCACGCTGGTCTCGTCGATTGCCGTTGCCTATGGCTTTGCTCGCTTCCCGATACCGGGCAAGAACATCCTGTTCATGATTCTGATCAGCACGATTGTGCTGCCGACATTCGTCACGCTGGTGCCGACCTACACCTTTTTCGCTCGGATCGGCTGGACAGGGACGTGGCTGCCGCTGATCGTTCCGCACTTCTTCGCCAACGCTTACAACGTTTTTCTGCTGCGGCAGTTCTTCATGAAAATTCCGCGTGAGCAGGACGAAGCCGCTATGGTGGACGGCGCGACCCCGCTTCAGATTCTTGTGCGGGTGATTGTGCCGCAGGCGCTCCCCGTGATCATCGCGGTCTCCATCAACCACTTCGTCTTTGCGTGGAACGACTATTTCAACCCACTGATTTACCTGCTCGGCTCGCCGGAACTGTGGCCCATTTCGGTGGCGGTACAGCAGTATAACTATGCCTTCGGCACGAAACCCTATCTGGTGCAGGCAACTTCGCTGTTGGCTTTGGCGCTTCCGGTTGTGATATTCTTCTTTGCGCAGAAAGCCTACATGAGGGGCGTAGTCATTACCGGCGTTGACAAATAAGCAAGGAACATCATGCGCTACGGACATTTTGAAGATAGCTGCCGCGAGTACGTTATCACCCAACCCGATACGCCGCTTCCATGGCTCAATTATCTCGGCAGTGAGCAGTATTTTGGCATTATCTCCAACACTGCCGGGGGCTATTCCTTCTACCGCGACGCGCGTTTGCGCCGCCTGACTCGCTATCGCTACAACAACGCTCCGGCGGACAGCAACGGGCGCTATCTCTATCTGCGTGATAACGCGACAGGTGAATACTGGTCTCCAACGTGGCAGCCCACCCGCCGCCCGCTGGATAGCTATACCTGCCGTCATGGGATGGGCTATACCATCATCAGTTCCACCTACCGCGAAATTGAGGCAAGCACCCGCTACTTCGTGCCGCCCGGTGAAAATCTGGAAATCTGGCAGCTTACGTTGACCAATCGCCGCGCCGAGCCGGTTGAACTCTCGATTTTCTCGTATATCGAGTTCAACCTGTGGGATGCCTACGACGATATGACCAACTTCCAGCGCAACTTCAGCATCGGCGAAGTGGAAATCGAAGACGGCGTGATCTACCACAAAACCGAGTACCGCGAACGCCGCGATCATTTCGCTTATTTCGCCTGCTCCGAGCCGCTGGTGGGTTTCGATACGTCGCGCGACGCCTTCCTCGGCGCGTATCGCGGCGCGGATTCACCACTTGCTGTCGAAAAGGGTGAATCGTCCAACTCGGTAGCGCATGGTTGGGCACCTGTCGGGTCGCATCACGTTCGCATCTCGCTTCAACCCGGCGAAACCAGAGCTATCAATTTTGTGCTGGGCTATCATGAAAATCCCCGCGACGCCAAATTCGACCCGCCCAACTCGCAGACCGTCAACAAGAAAACGGTCAAGCCCGTCATTGCCAAATACCTGCAACACGATCAGATCGATGCGGCTTTCAATGCGCTGCGCAATTACTGGGATCAATTGTTGGGGGTCTATCAGGTCAAATCGCCGGACGAGCACACTGACCGCATGGTCAACATCTGGAATGCCTACCAGTGTATGGTGACGTTCAACCTGTCGCGCTCGGCATCCGGCTATGAGTCGGGCATCGGGCGGGGCATGGGCTTCCGCGATTCGACACAAGACTTGCTCGGCTTCGTGCATATGGTTCCTGCCCGCGCCCGTGAGCGCCTTCTGGATATTGCCGCGACCCAGTTTGAAAACGGCGGGGCGTATCATCAATACCAACCGCTGACCAAACGCGGCAACAACGCCATCGGCAGCAACTTCAACGACGATCCGCTGTGGCTGGTGTTGGCAGTCGCCGCGTATCTCAAAGAGACGGGCGATTGGTCGATTCTGGACGAGCCTGTCCCATTCGACAACCAACCGGGCAGCGAACAGCCGTTATACGAACATCTGCGCCGCAGCATTCAGTACACGCTGGATCGCATCGGGCAGCACGGTTTGCCACTGATCGGGCGTGCCGACTGGAACGACTGTTTGAACCTCAACACCTTCTCCGACGAGCCGGGCGAGTCCTTCCAGACCACGACCAACAAAGACGGCAAAGTGGCGGAGTCGGTCTTTATCGCCGGATTGTTCGTCATTGCCGCGCAAGAGATGGTGCAACTGTCAACGCATCTCGGTCTGCACGATGAAGCCGCCCATTATCGGCAATCAGCCGAGCAAATTGACGAAGCGGTGAAAGCGCACGGCTGGGATGGGGATTGGTTCCTGCGTGCCTACGATCACTTCGGCAATAAAGTCGGGTCATCTGCCAACGAAGAAGGGCAGATTTTCATCGAGCCGCAGGGCATCTGCATCATGGCGGGGATGGGCTTGGACGATGGACGAGCGCTGCGGGCGCTGGACAGCGTTCGGGAACGGCTGGCGACGCCGCACGGAATCATCCTTCAGCAGCCTGCCTTTTCCAAATACTACCTGCATCTGGGCGAAATCTCGTCGTATCCGCCGGGCTATAAAGAAAACGCGGGCATTTTCTGCCACACCAACCCGTGGATCATGATCGCCGAGGCGATGGTTGGGCGCAGTGACTATGCCTTTGACTATTACTCGCGCATCAACCCGTCCAAACGCGAGGAAATCAGCGAGATTCACCGCTGCGAGCCTTACGTCTATGCGCAGATGATCGCGGGGCGTGACGCTGCGACTCATGGCGAGGCGAAGAACTCGTGGCTGACGGGGACGGCAGCGTGGAACTACGTCGCCATCACCCAGTGGATTCTCGGCATCCGTCCTACCTATGACGGTTTGCAGATTGCGCCGCGAATCCCGAAGGCGTGGTCATCGTTTGAAGCGACCCGTATCTTCCGGGGCACAACCTATCACATCACGGTAAAGCGCGAAGGTGAGGGCAACGACGTGTCGATTGTCGTAGACGGACAGCCGATTGATGGCGAAGTCATTCCGCTGGCGGATGGCGCTTCGACGCGCAACGTGCTGGTGACGGTGAGGTAATCACTGTCCGGCTAACTGATTGCTGATCGGTGGATGCCTCTCGGCGATCAGGGAGATAACCGTTGAGGCATCCACCGGTCGATCATCCGCGTGATCGCAACACGATGCCCTTACCACCAGCCTCGTTGACTAAAGCTGCGGTCTCATGAATTGTTCCCGGCAGCGGCATCAGACTGGCTTTCTGTGCGCCCGCTTCGCCGAGTGTAATCGCCCCCCTTGTCTATCTTGCGACTTGCTCCCGTCACCAATGCAACTTTTCCTGCAAGTGCTGTCATATAGGCGCTTTTGTGATTGCCGGACGCTAATTCGTTGGTGGAAACAACCACTCCATACACACCAGAGGATCATAGTCTGGGGTATCCTCTGGTAAGGTGAAGGTCTGCTGCGTTTGGCTCTGCAAATCTATTGCCAGATAAGTGCCGCTATTAGGCGTG
>DATGQJ010000021.1:0-2481 GCA_035304265.1 Oceanobacillus sp. | reverse complement strand
ACGTCGGCGATCTCGCCTTGAACCGGAATGGTCAGCGTCGTCTCCAGCGGTGTGTCGGTTTCCCCTTCCCAGCGAATGTGATAGATCGCGGTGATGAATTCATCGTTGACGACGAACAGCGAATTCACCATATCCACATTGGGAAGTCTGTCCTCTGCTGCGACAGGGACGGCGATGATCAACCCGGTGACCAGAAGGAAAAATAGCGTCCGCATGATCGGCTCCTACTGCGCGGTTTATTTTCATTCTAGCCGAAACAGAGCGGACGCACTTTACGCTTTCCCGATGTTTGGTCTACGCCAATTACGTGATCATCCGCAGCGCTTCAGGCAGCCCGTTTCTCACGGCATTGACCAGTCGAGCGTGTTGCTCACTCGCGGAGTCCGGCGCGACCACGACGCCGTGAACGAACGTCCCGGATGCTCGTTCCACCAGCCAGAGATCGGCGGCATTCGGCAAATCAGGCTGGTCGCGCATCTGGTCGAAGCCGATGTTTTGCAGCGCCTGTACAAAGTCCTCATAGCGTTCAGGGGGAATTTCCGGAGTCAGCGGCTTGCCTTCCAGAGCATTCTGATAATGGATTTCCAGCCTGACGCCCTCCGCCACCGACTTGACTAACGTCGCAACTGAGTCGCAGGCGCGACCATCGCGGTAATGCACCGTCACACGATACACCACCTGAACGCCGGGACGCCGCGCCACCTGCGTCGTCGCCGGCAGCCCGATTCGCTCGGTGATGCCACGCAGCAGGAAGAGAGGATAATCAATCAGACCAGACATGACTCGGAACCATTCGAGGTAGGGATAGGACAGATACGGTCTAACAAAATAAGGCGGAGATCACTTTCTCGAACCTCACCCCCGCACTTCGTGCTCCCCCTCTCCACGCAGTGGAGAGGGGGTTGGGGGGTGAGGTTTCCACATTCCACGAACTCCGTTTTCATTTGTAAAATTGCATCTGCCCTGTCCTACAATCTGCTTGAGTTACGGAAGCGCCTTCACACGCTCCTCGATCTCGTCGATTTCATCTTGCGTGAGCCGGAAGGTCATCGCGCCGATCACGCCGTCCACTTGTTTAGGATTGCGGAAACCGACGATTGCCGCAGTGATGGCAGGATGCCGCAGTACCCACGCAACGGCGACCTCGCCCGCGCTGCGCCCATGCCTTGCCCCGATCTCTTTGAGAATGTCCGCCATTGCCAGATTGCGGGTGAGATTTGGCTCCTGATACTGGACGTTTCGCCTGCGCCAGTCCGTCGGCGGGAGATTTGCCACGCGCTCTTTGGTCATCGCGCCCGTCAGCAACCCGGCTTGCATGGGCGAATACGGAATTACGCCGATGTTGTGTTTCTGGCAAAACGGCAGAATCTCGTCCTCGACATCACGCCGGATCAGCGAATACGGCGGCTGTAACGACGTGATCGGCGCGATCTTCATCGCCCGTTCCATCTGTGAGACGCTGAAGTTGGAAACGCCGATATAACGCACTTTGCCTTCTTCTTTCAGCTTCGCCAGCGTTTCCCACCCCTCTTCGATCTCCTCATCAGGTCGGGGCCAGTGGATTTGATACAGATCAATCACGTCGATTTGCAGGCGGCGCAGGCTGTCCTCGCACTCACGCCGCAGCGAATCGGCTTTCATGCTTTCGTACTGCCTGCGGTTTTCATCCCACACCTGCTCACATTTGGTGAAAACGTAAGGGCGATTCGCGCGACCTTTCAGCGCCTTACCTACGACTTCCTCAGAATGCCCAAGCCCGTAGACGGCGGCGGTATCGATCCAGTTGATGCCTAAATCAAGCGCACGATGAATCGCGTCAATCGAATCCTGATCGTCCTGATGCCCCCATCCAGACGCCCAATCACCGCCTACCGCCCACGCGCCGAAGCCGATAGGCGTCAAATCCATGTCGGAATTACCAAGCCGCCGTGTTTGTATCGCTTCTGTCATGAAATCTCCTCAAAGCGTTTCATTCTGTATCTATGGGTTTTTCTGTATCCACTGTTCAATTTCTTCGATCTCGTCCTGCGTGAGCCGGAAGCTCATCGCGCCAATGGTGCCATCGACCTGACGCGCGTTGCGTCCACCGACAATCGCCCCCGTCACTGCCGGATGCCGCAGTGTCCATGCAATCGCCACTTCACCCGCGCTGCGTCCATGTCGTGCGCCGATTTGCTTGAACAAATCCGCCAGCGCGAGGTTGCGGGAAATACGAGGTTCGTTGAATTCCTCGTCGGTCTTACGCCAGTCATCGTCAGGCATGTTGGCGACGCGCTCCTTGGTCATCGCGCCCGTCAGCAGTCCCGACTGCATCGGCGAATAGACGATCACACCGATGTTGTGCTGCTGGCAGAACGGGAGAATTTCCTTCTCGACGTTGCGCTCAATCGCCGAGTACGGCGGCTGTAATGACGTGATCGGCGCGATCTTCATCGCCCGTTCCATCTGCGAAACGCTGAAGTTGGAGACGCCGATATAGCG
>DATGQJ010000020.1:0-3055 GCA_035304265.1 Oceanobacillus sp. | reverse complement strand
TATTCAGGCGCTAAACGAAGCCGATGCGCGGATCATCGTTCTCGACTACGGCAAGCTGCCCGACACCAACGACCCGTACATCGACTTCGGTTTTAGAGAGGTAGATGCGGGGTAAAGTGAAACCGCCAAGAATCACCTTCTTGGCGGTTCAAACCTCTCAAACCATTGCCACCGTCTCGATCTCGATCAGCGCGTTACGCGGCAGTCGAGCGACTTCAACGGTTGTACGGGCAGGTGGTTTCTCAGGGAAGAAGCTGGCGTAGACCTCGTTCATCGCGGCGAAGTCGTCCATGCTCTGAAGGTAAACGTTGCACTTGACCACCTTGTTCAACCCCGACCCTGCCGCTTCGAGCACCGCGCGGATGTTTTCGAGTACCTGTCGGGTCTGCTCTTGAATACCGCCTTCGACGAGCGCACCCGTAGAAGGCACAGTAGCGATCTGTCCGGCGGTGTAGATCATTCCGTTGACGATGATCGCGTGCGAGTAGGGACCACTTGGTGGAGGTAAGGCTTGGGAACTGACAACTTGCATGGAAATCGCTCCTCTCGTTTTCACGATGAGGCACGATTATGTCACTATAACATTGCAATATCCACGCCGTAATCGCCATCTAAATATTTTATGTTATAATCACGTCAGGTAAGCCTGAATTCCGTGAGGGCAAAATGAAAAAGCTGCTGGGATTGTTGCTTGG
Source organism: Oceanobacillus sp. (assembly GCA_035304265.1). Classification (GTDB taxonomy): domain Bacteria; phylum Chloroflexota; class Anaerolineae; order Aggregatilineales; family Phototrophicaceae; genus Flexifilum. The sequence goes on along the minus strand of DATGQJ010000020.1, from coordinate 2,360 downwards.
CTTCATTATGGGCGCGGCGCTCGGCGCGTTAGTGGTCATGCTGCTCTCGCCTGTCTCTGGCGAGCAACTGGTTGAGAATCTCAAACAGGGCTACGAAGAGACAAAAGACGAGGCGCGTAAGGCAGCAGCACAGCGCCGGGCGGAATTAGAGGCTGAACTGGCGCAGATGCGCCAATCCCGCTAACCAACAGCGGGGCGCAAACCAAAGGCGGTAGATCGAAAGCGATCTACCGCCTTTCATCGTTACGAATTACGAAATTGCGTTCAAAAGGATGATTACAAACCGCCCATCTCGAATCTGCCAGCGAAGACGATCATTGGAATGGCAACACTGGCGATGAGGAGCGCGAGAATAACCAACAATTTCAAGCGTTTCATGAAACAAACTCCTATTATTAGGTCGATACTGCAATCATAGAAATAAGTTTATATTATGCCATTAGTTAAACTGTACGAAATCTTTTGTTGCTTCATTTTTCGAGCTTAGTACAAATGGCAATTTCCCTGCCCCCTCTGGTCAGATGAATTCAGCGAAAGGCGGTAGGTCTCAAGGGATCTACCGCCTTTTGTGTGGCTATTGCGCGATAGGTTCTAGTTCAACAGCCGTAGCCTTCTGTGTTCGCATCACCCGTCGCAGAATGAACAGCGCCGGAGACAGGATCAAGCCGCTGGTGACGAACGCCGCACGTAGCGAAAGCTCCCCCACTGCCCCAAGCGGCGGACCGCCCACCGTTTGTCCAATCGCGTCGATCTGGCTCTGCATGGAGAGCACGGTTGCACGCACGTGTGACTCGATGTGCTGGTTCGACCACGTATTGAACAGCGGATCAACCAGACTCCGCGCCGTGACGAACACCAGAAACATCCCCATGGCGAAAGCCAGTGACGGCGCAAGCCCGTAGAGAATGATGCCCACAACCATCACGCCAGTTAGCCAGAAGAAGGCGCGGGTCACGCTGCGTGGCTGGTTCATCTTCACCCTACGGCGCATCACTTCGGCGGCAACCACGCCTAGTACCATACTGGCGATCCGCAATCCGCCAAACCAGACAATCGCGGGCAGCGGCGTCACGGTCTCCAAATCGAAGGTACGCAGCAGGTGCGCCTGCCACAACCGATCCCATCCCTCGCTGTATAAGCCTATGAAAACTCCTACTGCGAGAATGCTCAACAGTACAGGCTGTCGGCGCACAACCTTCACGCCTTCGCGGAAGGTATCGCCCATCTTCTGCCACGTGTTTCGGTCTGGCGCAGGCGTGGGATGAAACCCTGTCTCCTTCATGGCAAAGACCAGAAACACCGCCATCCCGATGATAATCGCGCCGCCCAGCAGAATCGGGATTTGCAGGTGGATGCTGCCAAGCACGACGCTGATCACGATGCCTGCTAGTGCCGTAATCCGTTCGACCTGCGATCCGCGTATGAAGGCGTTGCCCGCGTTTTCCTGCCCGATTTCGTCCACCAGCCATGCATTGTACGCCCCGCTGGTGAAGGTGTACCCAAATCCCCACAGGGCATGTCCGGCAATGACCGCGCCGAAGGTCGGAATTGCGCCTTGCAGCAGACACGCCACACCGATGATGAAGAACCCAATCAGGCTTGAAAGGCGGCGGCTGTGCATATCCGCCACGATTCCTGTGGGAATTTCGCACAGAAACACGGTCAATTCCAGCGTCGTGCCTGCCAGCACCAGTTGCAGCGGCGTCATGCCCACGATCTGTATCTGATAGATCGTCATCGCCGTCCAGATCAGCGTATTGGCGAAGCTGTCCAATCCGCCGCGTATGAGATGCACTCGATATGCATTCAAGGTTGTTCCTCCGGTCAGATTCCGATGCGGAATCCGGAATTCAAAATTGTGTGTTGAGACGGCGATTCACCGTCGAATCGATAGAACCGTTATGGACGCGGAGGAGAACACAAAAGCCCGCAGTTTATGCAGGCGAGGAGCAAAAAGAAGAGGAATTACTTAGAGACGACTCAGCCTTTACTCCAACTCTCCACGCACATTGAGGAGCTTCAAAGCAAAAGTGACTGACATAGACTGGTCTTCTCCTGAAGAGTGAAACACTGAGTTGCAGTGTAGCATAGGTTTCCTAAAAAGTGAACCTACCCGTCACGCAGGCGGGGGCAGATCAGCTACCCCCGCACGTCATCTTAAGGAGTGTTGTTAATGGCTACGATTTCGCCGTCTCTTTTTCGCGCTCTGCCATCTCCATCGCTATCAACTCGCGGCGTAAAGTCTTGCCCACCATCGTCTTGGGAAGTTCGCTCACAAAGGCGAAGCGGCGCGGCACTTCGTAGGGCGCAAGCTGCTTGGCACAGTGATCGATCAGTTCTTGCTCGGTAGCTTTCGCGCC
>DATGQJ010000019.1:0-5967 GCA_035304265.1 Oceanobacillus sp. | reverse complement strand
CCGAAGCGTGCTGCCGCCGCCGGATTCTGCGACGGATCGAGTCGCGCATAAACGACCTTCGTATCTTCAGCAGCCTGCTTATTGAATGCAACCTTGAAGTCGCCCCGCAGTCCCTCTCCGTTGGTGATCAGGATCAACGTCGGTTTATCGGTGTTCAACACCGTATCAAGATTTTCATCGGTAAGCGTTAGCGGCTCACGCATAATGCCCTCTATTCACGTAATGTAACTTACACAATACAGACGTTGTGACCTTTCAATTCTTACAGATTTTAACCGCGCTCGCTATACTCTATTGCAGTCGAGCGCGTAGCAGTGACCACAACCCCCGAATGACAAGCTCATGCAAGGCAAAAAGCAGTACAAGCGCTATCAGGGACGAGACAATACCTGCATCAATATAGCGTAGACCACTCGTGAAAACCGTCATCGAATAGACAAGCGCCACCGGAATGTAAACCACAATCTGCGCCGCCAGAAAAAGTACCGCCCCCCATGATCCGGCATTCGTCGCGCTGGCGCTATAGGTGTGTCCCAACATGCCGCACAGACAGGCGATGACAATCGTTTGTACCGCGTCAATCTGCACGGCAATGCCAGCCGTGATCAATGTGATAATCGAGTTTCGCCCGCCCCCCACCGATGGAAACGCCAGCAGGATCACGCCAAGGATCGCCATCGCCCGCATAAAGTTGATATGATCCACAAGGTTGAATCGGTGAACACTGGCAAGGCAGATCGTCCATGTCGTGTCCCACTCACCTGCGGGGGTCAGCGCCAGCAAATCGTAAGTCCCGCGTTCGCGTTCACGGCTGATGAAGTTGGCGACGTAGTAGGCGAACAGCGCCCCAATGAGGTTTGCGCCCAGCGGAAGCACAAACAACGCCCCAAACGCAATCGCGATCCTCACCAACGGCGCAATCACCCGCCAGATTGGATTCAGAACCCTGAGTATCCGCTGAACAAAAGATGGTAGCGGGAAAGAGTTGCGCAAAATACGCTGGAAGACGGCGCTGTGTTCCGGTGGATTGAACAACCCATTCCATAATTGCCACGTTTTGAAGCGGTTCCACCTGCGGGTAGTCAGCGCGATTCTCCCTCTTTCCACATTTCTCTTTTTCTTTTATACTTCAGGTTATGACGAACCTACACTTCATGATGCGAATGTCACTGACAGTCACCCAACGGGACAGACTGCGTGCGTTCGTGCGTGGTTAGAGCGAATCGAGTTGAGTTCATGAAACCGCCTGTCCCTACAGGCGGTTTTTGTTTTCAGGTGATCTTGTTTTTGAAGGCGGTAGTTTGCATCATTGTGTCCTGAAACACACACGGATATGGAGTTTTTATGACTAAGCATATTCATGTCTCGGTTGCCTGGCCCTATGCCAATGGCGATCTGCACGTCGGGCATCTGGCGGGGGCATATCTGCCCGCTGACGTTTTCGCCCGCTATCATCGCCTGAAGGGGAACAAAGTGCTGATGGTCTCCGGCTCGGATAGTCATGGCACGCCGATTTCGGTAGAGGCGGATAAACGCGGCGTACCTGCCCGCGAAATCTTCGAGCGTTACCACGAACGGTTTTTACTGACCCAGCAAAAACTCGGTATCAGCTACGATCTGTTCACCCACACCGATACCGAAAATCATCACAAAATCGCGCAGGACATCTTCCTGCTGCTGCTGGAACGTGGTTATCTCTACAAAGAAACTCAGCAGTTGCTTTACAGCGAGATCGAAAAACGCTTCCTGCCAGACCGCTACGTGGAAGGCACGTGTTATATCTGCGGCTTCCCTGATGCGCGTGGCGATCAATGCGATAACTGCGGCAATCTGCTTGAGGCTACCAAACTCATCAACCCGCGCAGCAAGAATCACCCCGAAGACCAACTCGTGATCCGCGAGACGGAACATTATTTCCTCGACCTCGCGAAGTTCACCGACCGATTGCTTGAATATCTCGACAAACACCAATCCCACTGGCGGCAAAACGTCATCCGTTTCAGCCGCAATTTCATCGAAGAAGGCTTACGCGGGCGTCCAATCACCCGCGACATTGACTGGGGCGTTCCGGTTCCGCTGGAAGGATGGGACGAGAAGCGCCTTTACGTGTGGTTCGAAGCGGTGATGGGTTATCTCACCGCCAGTATCGAGTGGGCGCATAACATCGGTCAGCCGGATGCGTGGAAAGACTGGTGGTACAACCCCGACGCTCAGATTTACAACTTCATCGGCAAAGACAATATCCCGTTCCACACCATCATCTGGCCCGCCGAATTGATGGGCATTGACGGCATCTACAACACCGACGAGGGACCCTATCACGGCATTCCGCTGCAACTGCCCTATGACGTGCCCGCCAACGAGTTCATGAACATCGAGGGCAAGCAGTTCTCGAAAAGCCGCAACTGGGCGATCTGGGTTCCCGACATCCTCGAACGCTATCAGGCGGACGCGATTCGCTACTACATCATCTCCACCTTCCCGGAGACACACGACTCGGACTTTGCGTGGGATGGTTTCTTGAACCGCGTCAACAATGAACTACTGGCGGCGTGGGGTAATCTGGTGAACCGAATGCTGAGTTTTGCCTACAAGCGCTTCGACGGCAAAGTGCCAACCTACGACGCACTCACCTATGCCGACGTGCAGATCATCAATCGCGTTGAGCTTGGCTTCGGCGATGTTGGGACGCTCATCGAACAGGTACGCCTGCGCGAAGCATTGCAGACGGCGATGGCGCTAGTGCGCGAGGCGAACTACTACCTCGATGTGCGCAAGCCGTGGCACGCCATCAAGGATGAACCTGAAGATGCGGCGCGTTCGGTCTATACCATCCTGAAGGTGATCGACAACCTCAAGACCATCCTCGCGCCGTTCCTGCCTTTCTCGGCGCAGCAGGTGCATGAGTATCTGGGCTACGACGGGCAGTTGTTCGGCGAGCAAAAGATCGTGGAATATCATGAGTCAACCCGCAGCCACAAGGGGCTGACCTATGATGGCAGTAATGCGATTGGGCAGTGGGAGAAAAGCAACCTTCAACCCGGTCAACCGCTGCGTGAGCCGAAGGCACTCTACGTCAAACTCGAACCCGAAATCGTCGAGCGTGAGCGTTCCTATCTCGGCGCTCCACGCGACGAGCATGTGATTGAGGTATCGTAATTTACGTTGGGGCGGGATACATCCGCCCCATCTCCTACTATCTATAAGGTAGAAGATGACCCCCGAGGAACTGAACACTATCATTCCAGTTCTTGAAGCTCCTGTTTATCAAAAGCTAAGTGAAGCACTTTTTGAGATATTTCAACTCAGTCGCCAAACGGACAGAAATCCGGCACAAATACTCGATATTCAAATCGGACTTTCCCATTACATTCGTGAACTCGAAGGAAAGAAATCAGAATTCAAGCGTCAAGGCGATCATATACGCGCCACAATTGCACGACGGTTAGCCTTACTTGCCAAGCAAATTGCAGATTCCATAGCATGGAGATTATTCGAATTTGATCGCACTGTTGTGCAGCGACTATCAGAGCATCCTCAAACTGGACATTTGGATCAAACGGTATTAGCTGATCTTGACTGTGCCCGTCGTATCGTAGAAAACGAAGACGCAATTGTACTTGTCAATGACTTGACAACGACTTTGAGGTATGGTGATTTGACAATATTTAGTGGTGACCAATATTCATTCAAAGAGACAAAGTACGGTAAAGCGAGTAAACGTTCAAAAAGGTCAAAGCGTCAACGAAAACAATTAGCCGAGATAATGTCCTTTCTTACTACAGGTATCCGCTTTGAAGGAGATAGTCGTACTCTCATTTTTAATTCAAACATTCAGGCAGATGCTTACCACAATAAACTTGATGAGATCATTCGCACAGCTAAGAATAGAGGATACGCCCAAGATTATTTGAGCGAATGCCTAGCAGTCCAAATAATCTACACTAGACACTCCGGTGTAGCCGTCCCCACATGGAAACCCTTTTCCAATACCGAGTTTGTATGGAGTATTAGTAATCTCGATAATTTCACATCACCAACTCCACGTGTTGTTCCGTATGCCAATTTTCCTCTAAGTGAGCGAGATTGTTTCGACCTCCTAATCGGCAATCTTATTATTATCGCAACTCTAAACTTTGAATGCCTTAAGGGCAAATACTCCGAGTTCGGTCTTAATTTCAATTTCCCACAACCAAGTGATGACGAACTAAACGCCATTTTAACTGCTCCCATTGCAACCCGTAAGAAACTGATGGCAAAGCATGGTTTCACTGTGGATGACGGCAAGACTCTTTTCACTGTTTTAGCGGAATATTTTGCTCGGATAACTTTGGAGTTTCTTACTGAGAATACACTGATCGAAGGAGATCGTGAATTAATCACTCTAATGGGCAGAGAAAATTTGCAGATACCTAGTCGGACAATCTTGTATACGGGATATAAGCATGAAAAAGAAATATGGAAGTAGGCATTTAGGCGTCAATAGAGTATGCAACACCCTATTGACGCCTACCCTTACGCCGTTTGCAGCGTCTCTGCGATTGACAGCGCCTCTTTGATCATCTGATTGGTGAAACCCCATTCATTGTCGTACCAACTCATGATCTTCACCAGATCGCCATCCACCACCTGCGTGAGATCGAGGCTGACAATCGAGGCATGGGGGTCTTTGATGATGTCGGACGACACAAGTTGATCTTCCGTCACCGCCAGAATACCCCGGTAGCGGTCTGAGTTCGCTTCCTCACGGAAGATGTCGTTGATCTCTTCTTTGGTCGTCGGACGCTCAGTGACAACCACAATGTCGGCAATCGAGCCGACGGCAACCGGCGCACGAACCGATCTACCATCGAACTTACCTTCCAGTTCGGGCAGGGCTTTTGCGGTTGCTTTGGCTGCTCCGGTTGAAGACGGCACAAGGTTGGCGGCTGCCGCGCGTCCACGCCGCATGTCCTTCTTGCCGCCGGGCGCATCCACCAGCGCTTGGCTTGCAGTGTAGGCGTGAACCGTCGTCATGATCGCCTTCTTCACGCCAATGCGCCGGTGCAGCACTTCCATCACAGGCGCGACGTTGTTGGTCGTGCAGCTTGCGCAGGAAATAATGCGCACGTCACCGTTGGCACGGTTGACGCCGTGTACGACGGTGGGCACATCGGCGCTGCTGGTCGGACCGGAGATGATGACAAACTTCGCCCCTGCCTGAAGGTGCTTTCCCGCGTCTTCCGATTTGGTGAATATCCCCGTCGATTCAAATACGATGTCGATGTTCTTCTCGCTCCACGGGAGTTTTGCCGGATCGCGCTCGCTCAGAAAGTCGATTTGCTTGCCGTCGATGATCAGCTTTCCATCGGCGGTAGAGACTTCGCGTTCATAGCGCCCATAGACCGTATCGTATTTGAGTAGGTACGCCATGTTCTCCAGTTCGCCGATGTCGTTGACGGCAACGAGGTCAAGTTGCGGTGTATCGAGGATGATTTTCAGCGCAGCACGCCCGATCCTGCCCAGTCCGTTGATTGCTACTCTTGCCATTTCTGCCTCCTGAATGTTTGAGGACGCACGTTTGAAGATAGCACGGTGATACATGCTTCTGACGCGATAAGCGAAAGGGTTCTGACTGTTTCTCATCTCCCACTCATAAATCCCAGTTGACACATAAAGTAAACAGTGTATACTGAATAAAAAGTAAACACTGTATACCTAATAGGAATACGATGTCACCACGCACACGAAACGTAGACGAATACGAAGCCACCTTAGCGCAAATCAAGGAGATTGCTCGTAAGCAAATGGCGGCGGAAGGCACGGCGGCTATCTCACTGCGGGCTATTGCCCGTGAAATGGACATCACGGCTCCGGCTCTGTATCGCTACTATGCCAGCCGTGACGACCTGATCACCGCGCTGATTGTCGATGCTTACAACGCGCAAGCCGACGCACAGGCAGCCGCCGATGCATCCATGCCGCAGG
>DATGQJ010000018.1:0-2580 GCA_035304265.1 Oceanobacillus sp. | reverse complement strand
CGAAGTCCTGAAAGTGGGCGACGAGGTGGAGGTGTATATCCTGCGGCTGGACAGCGAGGGCAAGCGGATTGGCTTGAGCCTGAAGCGGCTGCAAGATAACCCGTGGGCGATGGTGGAAGAGTTGTACCACATCGGTCAGTTGGTGGAAGGTGTTGTGTCGCGGGTGGCACAGTTTGGCGCATTCGTGAGCCTTGATCCGGGCATCGAGGCGCTGCTGCATACCAGCCAGATCGCCGAGCCGCCGCCGGAAGACCCGACGCTGGTGGTGCATGAAGGTCAACGTTTGCTGATGCGCGTGATCAGCGTGGAAGCGGATAAGCAGCGACTTGGTCTGAGCCTGAAGGAAGTGACCGAGGACGAGAAAGCCCGCTGGCGTGAAGCGCGTGCGGCACAGCAGGCGGAAGCGGCAGTGGAAGAAGCCGCACAGGATGAGACGCAGGAAAATGCAGAGGTGGATGAACCTGAAGCCGAACTCGAAGTAGTACAAGATGACGGTAGCGTTGCGGTAGAGAATCCTGTAGAATAATTTCACTGGTAAGCTAAGCTGTTCTCCATCACAGTTGAAGCTTAATTTTGGGGAAGTTCAAACGGGCGAGGATGGAATACTCCTCGCCTCCGGTCTCCCACTGAAACACGTGAAAAGGTTCCAAGAACCTTCGCGCAGATGATGACCTGCGCCTTTATCTTTTATGGGAAGGAGGTGAATGCGGGAATATGGCACATGTAACGTTAAAACCGGGGGAATCGCAGGACTCGCTGCTGCGGCGTTTTCGCAAGCGCGTGACCAACAGCGGAGTTCTGAGCACCGTGCGCCGCAAACGCTGGCACATCTCTAAAAGCGAACTGCGCCGAATCGAGAAGAAGAAGGCGATTCGCCGTTCACGTCGTCGCCAGCGCAAAGCCTTAATTCGGTAGTGCGCACACGAAGGATACGGTTTGTACCGCTGCCCCGGTTCAGGCAGCGGCATTGTTTGTTTCAGGAGTATTGAAAAGCAGGGTATGGCGAAACGAGACGATAAGATCGAAGTCGAAGGGACGGTGGTCGAAGCCCTTCCGAACACGCAATTCATGGTGGAACTGGAAAACGGACACCGGATTCTGGCGTACCTTTCCGGCAAGATGCGCAAATACTACATCCGCATTCTGCTTGGTGATCGCGTGCGGGTGGAAATGAGCGTCTACGATCCGACGCGCGGGCGCATTACGTACCGTTACCGCGACGGACAGCGCCGTGAAGGTGAAGATGTAGAAGAATTGCAATAATAGTTCTTCTTCTTTGAGGGAAAGCTCGCAGGATCGATTCGGCGAGCTTTTTCATTGGAGTTCGATATGGCAGGTGGTAAAAGCAATCCGGCGATCTGGTGGCTCATCTGGTGCATTATAGCGCTCATTGGTTTCCTAGTCGCGCTTTCCGGATACAATCACGGTCTCCCTTACATTGACTTTGGCGATGAAATGACTTTATGGACGATGGGGCGTGCAGGAATCGACCCATTGGGGCGCTGGAAGTGGAGTCATGCGCTGCTCCGTAGGATTTGAGGGGAAATTACGGCAATTGCGACAAAAACGCACTTTGCCGCCGCCACTTCATCCATCACCTACCCGCGTGGTGACATGGGAAGCCCCACCGTAATCGTCGTGCCCTTGCCCTCTTCGCTTTCGACGTGGATGTATCCGTCATGCATTCGCACGAACTCACGGACGATGCTCAAGCCCAGCCCTGTACCGCCGATGTGCCGCACGTTATCAGCGCGATGGAAGGTATCGAACATACGCGGCTGATCGTCCGTCGGGATGCCGATGCCCTGATCGCTGACCCGAAAACACACCGACGACTCCTGCTGAAAGACCGTCAGCCGGACTTCACCGCCATCGGGTGAATATTTGATGGCGTTGTCGATCAGATTGATCAGAATTCGCTTGAGCAGGTCTGCGTCTGCCCAAACGCTGCTCACCTGCTGCGGATTCTCGACCACGATACGATGGGTCGCCGGGCTGTAAAGGGGATACACGTCGTTCAGAATCGACTCCAGCAGCGGAGCCATTTCTATCTGACACGGATTGAACGGGATGCTGCCAGCGGTAGCTTTGTTGAAGATCAGGACATCACTCATCAGCGACGCCAGTTCTGCTGTTTGCAGCCGGATGGTATTGAGGCATTCTCGCTTGCGCTGCTCGCTCAAGCGATCCGCGTAGCGTTCCAGCATTTCGGATGAGGACATGATCATCGCCAGCGGCGTGCGAAACTCGTGGCTGACCGTCGTGATGAAGCGCCCGCGAAGTTCGACCAGTTCTTTTTCCCGTTCGAGGGCGACACGGAACCTTTCCGCCTCTTGCTGAAGTTTCTCAACCTGACGCTTACGCTCGGTAATATCGCGCAGAATGACCGAGTAGATTTTGCGCCCGCCTACCATTGCGTGCGAGATGGTGGCTTCAATTGGGAATTCCTCGCCATTCGTGCGTAACGCCGTCAGTTCGTTCAAAGCCTGCATCGAGCGCGTGGTCACGCCGGTTTCGCCAAAACGCCGCATGTGTTGGGCGTGGGATTCGCGGTAGCGTTCGGGCAGAAACTGAGACAGC
>DATGQJ010000017.1:0-4723 GCA_035304265.1 Oceanobacillus sp. | reverse complement strand
GAAACCGATGCCGGAATTGGCAGCAATCGTTTCGGCAACGATCAGCGTCAACCACATAATGCCAAGCGACAGCCTTACCCCGACGAGAATCGACGGCAGCGCACCGGGGAAAATCACCTGCCAGAACAGTTGCCATCGGGACAGACCATACACGCGCCCCATTTCGATCAAATCGGGATCGACGTTACGGATACCATGAAAGGTATTGATGTAGATGGGGAAGAAGACTCCCAGAGAGATGAGGAACAAACGAGCGCTGTCACCGATCCCGAACCACAGGATGACCAGTGGCAGCAATGACAAATTCGGGATGGTTCGGATCATCTGAATGCTGGTATCAAGTAGTTTCTCACTCAACTTGAACAAGCCATTCGACATCCCCAGAATGAACCCAATCGAGCCGCCCACCGCTAATCCGCTGAGCGCCCGCATCGTGCTTACCGCGATGTCAGGCAGCAGCCTCCCTTCTGAAGCCAAACGGAATGCTGCTTCGACAACCGTGAGCGGTGCCGGAAAAATACGGATCGGTATCCACTCAAAATGAGCGGCGATTTGCCATGTCACCAGAATGAGAAATGGTAACGTCCAGAAGATGAGGTAACGATCAAATATCGAAACCAAGTTCGACTTCAAACTCAACCGCTTCTGGGAACGGACGTTGACCTGCGCTGTCGCCTGCGAGATTCGGTTCGATTGCACTGCATTATCACTGATCATTCACGGCTCCCGTGATTACTTCACATCTATACAGAAATCGAGGTAGGGAACGTGTCCCTACCTGAACGAACGTTGCGAATTTATCGTGTGACGGTTGCCAGACTCACCAGCCGATCCGGCGTGAACTCATTGACACCGTCGGTAAATTCCGATTTGGTATCGGCGAAATATTCCTTCGGCAGTTTCGGGAAGAGAAGCTCCGCCGTCCGATACGCCTCTTCGAGATGTGGATAGCCCGAAAAGATGAAGGATTCGATGCCGAGATCGACGTATTCCTGCATCCGCTCCACAATGGTGTCGGGATCGCCAACCAACGCCGTGCCCGCGCCGCCGCGCACCAATCCGACGCCTGCCCAGAGATTGGGACTGACTTCCAGATTTTCTTTGCTGCCCTTGTGTAAGGCTTGCATCCGGTGCTGTCCGGTTGCCTGCGAACTGCTCATCATGCTTTGCGCCGCCGCAATTGCCTTGTCGTCTACATACTTGATCAGATCATTGGCAGCGTCCCATGCCTCACGCTCGGTTTCCCTGACGATAATGTGCAGGCGGATGCCGAAACGGACTTTGCGGTTGTGTTCCTCAGCGTAGCGTCGCACGGTTGCAATTTGTTCCGCGACCTGATGAGGTGGTTCACCCCACGTCAAATAAACGTCGGCGTGTTTGGCAGCAACGCGGTGCGCAGCATCGGAAGACCCGCCAAAATAGACTGGTGGATGGGGCTGCTGCACGTTGGGGAATACATTGTGTCCCCCGCAAACTTGGAGGTGTTTCCCTTCAAACGTGACCTTTTCCCCACTGAGAATTCCGCGATAAATGGTCAGGAATTCATCGGTGACTTCGTAGCGTTCATCATGTGACAGTTTCAGACCATCCGCCGCTGTATCGGCGTCACTGCCGCCGGTCACGATATTCACGACCAACCGACCATTGCTGATGCGGTCAAAAGTGGAGGCGGTGCGTGCCGCCAGCGCAGGCGCAATCAAGCCGGGGCGAAAGGCGACGATGAATTTCATGCGCTTGGTGAACGACGAGAGCGCCGCCCCAAGAATCCATGCATCATCGCAGTGTCGTCCAGTTGGCAGCAGCGCCCCTTTGAAACCGAGACTATCTACCGCCTGCGCGACCTGCTTAAGATATTCAAAATCAGCGGTGCGCCCACCCACTTTCGTGCCGAGATACCGTCCGTCATTGCCGCCAGTGGGCAAAAACCAGTTAATTTCCACGAGATTGCTCCTTGTCGTTCATAATCCACAGGGCACGTGGGTGTCCACGCGCCCTGCAATTGGCGAATGTTTAAGCGTCGGGCGTCGCGGTTGCTTCAGCTTTTTCAACCGGTGAATTTTCCCCGCCGATCCACACGACTTCGCTGATGTCCAAGGGTTCTGGAATGAGACCAAGATTGTAGAAAATATCGGCAACCTCTTGTTGGGACTCGATAGCTTCGTCGTCCATCCAGCGATAATGTTGAACCTCGTTCCTCAGCGTCCCCAGAATGACGGACACTTCCAGACCAGTTTCAGCCGCGAGAACCTCTGCATATTCCTCAGGGTTGTCGTAAATCCACGCCTGCCATTCGCGCACCAGTTCGATGATGGTGCGGAGGGTTTCCGGGTAATTGGTGACGAAATCGCTGGTTGCTTCAATGAAACTATTGCTCGGAGACACGTCCTGTCCTTCTACCAGAACTTGCGCATTCAATTCCTGAATTGCCGCTTCGCGGAAGGGGTCCCAGATCGTCCATGCATCGACACTCCCACTTTCAAACGCGGCGCGTGCCTCAGAGGGCGGTAGAAATGCAGGCACGATGTCGTTGTAGCTAATTCCTGCCTGTTCCAATGCCCGCACCGTCAACAGATGAGAGCTAGAAGCCTGTTGGATAGCGACGGTTTTGCCTTCCAGATCGGCGACGGTTTGCAGAGGTGAATCTTCAGGTACGAGAATCGCATTGCCCGCCCCTGAGCCGGAAATCACGGCGACGTAAACTAGGGGCGCTCCTGCTGCCTGAGCGAAAATTGGCGGGGTATCGCCGGTTATGCCAATATCAATCGCGCCTGCGTTGAGCGCCTCAAGGAGTTGCTGCCCTGCCGGGAATACAGACCAGGTAATGTTGACATCGGGGAAGGCTTCTTCCAGAATGCCACGCGCTTTAAGCAGGGGCCAGACGCCGGTTCGCTGATAGCCGATGCGGATTTCAGCGGGGGGTTCTTCAGAAGATTGCGCCTGCACCCCCACCACTACGAAGATAAGGATCAGCGTTAAAAGAGCAAAAATGCGAGTTCGCATGTGAGATTCTCACTTTCCTACAGCTACATGGATTTCAGAGGGAACCAGATGAGAAGTTAGAACTTCGATGGTCTTGTAAAGTCGCTGCTCAATCGCAGGATCAAGCTGCAACCCATCGGTGTACTGAAGCTGTGCGTCTTGAATGTAAAGCCCATTCAGAACATGCTGAGCGCCCAGCGCCGAAAGCACCGGTTTCAACGCATAGTCGATTGCCAGTAAATGCGCTGCTGAACCGCCTGTCGCAATCGGGAAAACCACCTTGTCCGCAAGCGCGTGTTGAGGGAGTAGATCGAGGAACGCTTTCAGCAGTCCGGTATAAGCCGCCTTATAAACCGGAGTAGCAACCACCACAACACGCGCCTCGTCAATGGTTTGAATTGCCCTTTGAATCGCCAGATCATCGGTGCGAGCCAATAGCAGGGCTTCGGCAGGTAAATCACGCACCAGAATCGACTCAGTGGTGATCTGCCTCGCTTCGAAATGATTGCGAATCAAGTCTAAGACCGCCGATGAGCGAGAAGGATAGGACGGACTTCCGGCAATGGTCACAATGTCGGACATTGGGTTTCCCTTTTGTTGATTTAGGACGCAACAGGCAATAAAAAAGCCGCACTTTACTGTCGCGGCTTCTGAATTCAGGAATTCAACAAGGCATTACTGAGCCGTACAGTCTTCAGTGCAACAGATCGTGTGGGTGGAACAACACATGAGGGAAACAGACTTCACGGAAATCATAAGCAGTTCAATCCTTGTTGTTGGGGGTCAATCACCCGTGAACCAACAGTTACTCTAACAGGGGTGAGTAACAGGCAGGGTCTCAATGCGGTGACAAAGTGGTGACATTTTTGAGGTCAGGCTGGCAAGGTCGGTTTGACCACCAGCACAGCAGCAGTGTCTTGCTTCGATTGCAGGGTTTCGATGACTTGCTGCACGAAATCACCAAACGCTTCTGAGGTAATCACCAGCAGCGAATATTGTCCTTTTGTATATTCATGGATGATTTGTTCAACCGGGTCGCCCTGACACAACTTCAGATAGCCTTGAATTCCCGCGTTGATCAGCCGATCTGTGCAACGGGCAAGATGCTGTGCTGCCGTTTGTTCTGGATCGAGCAGTGCCGTCAGACTTTGGCTCCCGCGCACCTTCGGGGCAGCATCCGTGACCGCCAGTACGGTGACATCGGCATGATAGGCATTCGCCAGCGGTATAACCAGTTCCAAAGCACTCAGATCAGGCGAGTGACCTCGTAGAGATAACAAGATGCGGGTGAATGAGAGTGCCTCATGTTCTCCGAGAAGCAGCAATACCGGCGTTCCTGCACTACGGACAAAGGACGTGAAATTTTCACGGATAGCCCCACAAACCACGGTGAGCATTGATGTGTCCTGTTGGGTCAGCATCAGGACGCTTTCCAGATCATTGCTCTGAAGATCACAGACTCGCGCTGCGAATAATGGACTCAGCAGGATACTGGTCTGGTGCGCCTGCAACGAATACTTTGCCGTTGTTCCCCAGCTCAAAATGTTCAGTTCGGAAGGTTTCGCAGTCTGCCAGACCCGATCCAGTGCGGCGCGAATTTCGATGGGGTCAGCGCGGATTGGCACGACTTCTGCGCCCAATAACTTGGCGAACATTTCGATCACCAATGGGTTATCAGCATAAGCCATTGCTATCGTGATTTGCCCACCATCCACCGCGACAGGCAGCGCGAGATGATAATAGG
>DATGQJ010000016.1:0-2124 GCA_035304265.1 Oceanobacillus sp. | reverse complement strand
ATCGCCATCCGCGCCGCCGCTAGCGAGATACTCCCCATCAGGGCTGAAGGCAAGCGACGTGACTTCGCGTGTGTGCCCTTCCAGCAGGCGCGGCGGCGTTTGCAGGTCGTTGGCGTCGTACAACCAGATGCCGCGCGTGCCTGCAACGGCAATCGTGTTGCCATCGAGCGACCAAGCAGGTTGAGTGATGCTGCCGCCGAATACTGCCACCGTCTCAAGGCGATTCGCATTTTCCGGCGTGATGCTTATTCCCTGTGCATGGGTAACGAGCAAAAGGAAAAGGATGAACGAAGGCAGTCGCAGCATCATGAGTCTCCACATGTACCAGAGCCTTCTCTTCATTCTACAGAAGCCTGTGCTTCAGTGATCGGCGCAACACCTACGTTTCCCTGACGCTTACAGACTCCTAGTTGTACTCACCCGTTTCTTCATTGACACCACCTTAAATCAGCCTACAATAAGGATTGAGCCTTACGAAGCCGATTACGGCTTCTTTACTTTTTTAGGAATTCAACTATGTCCTCCCAAGAGGAAACAACCAAGGAAGCTTCAGAACCTCCCAGTAGTAGCGCAATGCAGCAAAAAACTCCTCGCCCCGCCCTCTGGTCAGAAGTTCCCGATGAAGAATGGAACAACTGGCGATGGCAACTAGCTCACCGCCTCAATACTTACGAAGAACTTTCACAACTGATTCATCTGACTCCGGAAGAAATCAAAGGCTTGACCGCTGAAGGCGTGTTCCGCATCGACATCACGCCCTACTTCGCCAGCCTGATCGACCCTGATGATCCGCAGTGTCCAATCCGCAGACAGGTTATCCCGTTGGGGCGCGAACTGAAGGCGTTTGAGGGCATGATGGCAGACAGCCTTGCCGAAGACAAACACAGCCCCGTCCCCGGACTGGTGCATCGCTATCCTGACCGGGTGCTGATGCTGCTGACAACCCAATGTGCCAGCTACTGCCGTTACTGTACCCGCAGTCGCATCGTCGGTAATCCGTCGGTCACATTTAGTAAAGCCGAATTTGATCAACAAATAGAGTATTTGCGCAAAACCCCGCAAGTCCGTGACGTGTTGTTGAGCGGCGGCGACCCGCTGACGATTGCGCCGCGTATGTTGGAGTACGTGCTTTCCAGTCTACGGGCGATTGAACACATCGAGATCATCCGCATCGGCAGCCGCGTCCCCGTGTTTTTGCCGCAGCGAATCACCGACGAATTCTGCGAGATGATCCGCAAATATCACCCGATCTGGATGAACGTCCACATCAACCATCCGAAGGAAATCACGCCGGAACTGAGCCATGCGCTGGCGAAACTGGCGGACGCCGGAATTCCGCTTGGCAACCAGAGCGTGCTGCTGGCGGGCATCAACGACAGCGTGCATATCCAGCGCGAGTTGGTGCATAAGCTGGTGCGCAACCGCGTCCGTCCCTACTATCTTTACCAGTGCGATCTGGTCGAAGGCGCGGGACATTTCCGCACTACCGTCGCCAAAGGCATCGAGATCATCGAAGGGCTGCGCGGGCATACCAGCGGCTATGCGGTGCCCACCTACGTGGTCGATGCGCCGGGCGGCGGCGGCAAGATTCCGGTGATGCCGCAGTATCTTATCAGCCAAGCGCCGGGGAAAGTGGTGCTGCGCAACTACGAAGGCTACATCACCACCTACACCGAACCGGAAGACTACGATCCGCACTTGATCGATCATCTTGACCGTCAGGCACAGCGCCGGTGTGAACCCGGTCAGGAGGGCGTGACCGCTCTGCTGCGCGGCGAAGCGATGGCGATCAAACCGGAAGGTTTCGAGCAAGCCCACCGTCGTAACGCAGGCGAACACGACAGCAATGAGATAACACCGACCAACGGAAAGCATCGCAATCGCAAGGGGACGAAATAATGCGCGTCGCAGTTCTCGCCAACCTCAAGAAGAATGCCCCTCGCTGGGAAGGAATGACCGAAGACCAATGGGACGACCTCGACAGTGAGAATACCGTCAACGCAATCGTTGATGCGCTTCGCCAGAACGGACACGATGTGACGTTCTTAGAGGCGAGCATCTGGCAGCCCTATAACCTCATCCAGCAGTTGGAAGCGCTCAAGCCGGACATCTGCTTCAACATCG
>DATGQJ010000015.1:0-2766 GCA_035304265.1 Oceanobacillus sp. | reverse complement strand
AGCGCCGTTGCCGTCAGGAATGCGCCCGCAATCGCCGTCGCCGTCTGGTTCACAGCGTCCAACGCGCTCGTCACCTGAATGGTCGGTGATGGTGTGGGTGACGCTGCCTGCGCCGTCAGTGTCAGATCGGGCGTGGGCGACGCCAGTGAAGCCAGCGCAATCGCCGTCGCCGTCTGCGCCAGATTGAGCGCATTCTGAGTCGCTGCAAGCTCTGTGGGATCGAGCGTTCCTGTCGGTGTAACGGTTGGCGGACGTGTCACCGGCGTGTCGGTTGCTGTGGGCGATGGCGTATCGGTGAACGCCGCCGCCGTGAGCGTCATAATTTCAAACTCACGAGCAGCCGTTTGCGTCATCGCTAGCTGCGCCTCAACCGTCTGGTTCAGCAAAACCACCTGCGTTGCCGTAAGTTCAAGATCGGTTGGTCCGTCCGGTGGACGCAGGATGAGGAACAGCACCAGCGCCAAGCCGCCGATGAACAGCAGGATCATCAGAATGGCGAGTACGATGAAGGTGCGGCTGCTCCCACCGTTGCCATCTCCCTCATCTTCGATGAAGGGCATGTCCTCGTCGAATTCGTCGCCTAACCCTGAAGGGAGGTCGTCGTCGTCGCCGCCAAAATCGAATTGATCATCATCTTGAAAAAAATCATCGTCAAAATCGAAATCGTCGCGATTGCTCATGCAATTCCCCCCTTCAGGTGCGGGTAAGATTATCGCCCAGGAACTTCAATGTTCGCCAGTGGTACCATAGGTCGTTCGCCAGTGACCAGTGCGACTTGCACACAATGCACTCGCAACCCATTGTCCAACAAAACTGGTGTTTTTGGCAAGCTAATGACCTCACCAAAAGCAACAGAACCGTCACCATAGATCACACGTACCTGCATTCCCTGCTGCAAGCTGATGTTGGTCAGCGGTGCAGACGGGCGTTCCTGCGGTTGCAGCGGCACGTTGATGATCACTTCAGGACGGCGTAATTCCAGCGGCGCGGGCATGATCGCATCCAGCGTCGCCTGCCGACCTTCCATCTCATCGAAAAACTGGTAGGTCACCGTGTTCATACGATGTGACCCAAATCCCCCAGTCAGTAAGATCGCAGGACGCATACTGACTGCTTCCTTTATCATATCGGTTTCCATGCTGGGCGCAATTAAGCCTGCTAGATTCAGTTGCTCCACCGCCCGCAACAATGCCGGGGTGATGGTACGGCGGGTGACGATAATCGCGCCGCGAAACTGAATGTCAATGGCGTCCGCATCGACGTTTTCGATGCCGTTGGTCGGGTCCATCCGCAGCGCCCCTACCGTGCGGCGGTTGTTGCCCCACACGCCCTGAAACACCGCGCCAATGGCTTCGATGACGACGCCGCGCCCTTTCTTCACCTCCACGACTTGACCGTTCACGCCTGCGTCCAGTTCGACGGTTTCCGCCGCCGCCTGCAAGACGATGCGCCCGTTGTCGATTGCCGCAACCCTACCGACGATTGGCGACACCAACCGCCGCCTTCCTCGTGATGCCAGCGTTTGAGTCGCCGACACAATATCACCGACGCTGACTTCAAGCAATGGACTTAAGTCCTCCGGTTTCTTCAGCTTGAAGAAACGCATGGCATCGACCAGCGTATAGGGGGCAGGCGCAGGACCACGCGCAACAACGTCTTTCAAGCCGACGCGACTGCCGACCTGCACAACCACTTCCGCCTCGGTATCTTCGGGCAGCAACCGTTCGCGCCGGATCAGCGTGAGCGGAAGCATGTGCCGCTGTTCAGGAAAATAGGTTTCTAAGGTCATCTATATCATCACTCGTTTGTTCGCGTACTGCGGTTTCATTCGCCGCGCGGCGTCCAAATCGCCGTTTGCGCTTCGGTTGTTCGACATCTGTCATTTCCGGATCGGCGAGCGCTTCCTGAATCAAGGACTCGGCAGTCTCTTCCTGTGCTTTTTTGCCACGCCGCAGCCGCAGCCCCCGCCGTTTGGGTTCCTGCGCCCGGCGTTGTTCGCTGATCGCGCCACCAGAGAGTGTATCGAGTACCGCCTCTTCCAGCCATTCCAGATTGATTTCGCGGATCGGATCGCCGGTTGCCTGTGCATACCATTCGGGAAGCTGCGCCGCCAGCCCTTTCGGGTCACGCGCCAGCGGAAGCGGGCGACCCCGCGCGTCAATGATTAAGCCTGCCGTACCGCCCTCGACTTCGACCTTGATCTTGCGCTTGCCGCCGATGTGCAGACCACGCCGCACGCTTACGCGCACCGTCGCTTTCAAGCCAATCGAAAGCGGGTAGACGAACAACGTCCCGCCCATGATGGTATGGCGTTCGGTTTCGCCGTTCTCTTTGCTGATCGTCACCTTGGCGACCTTGCGGTTGGGGCGTGGACGACCCGAAATGCTGATGCTGGTACACAGGTTTTCCAGACCGCCCGCGTCCAGCAGTTGGACGACAGCCTCAGGGATGATTCGCGCCAGCGCCCCCATCGCGGGGATCAGCGCGTGCCCGTCGATTTGCAACTGAGCCACGCCGGAAGGCTGTAATGCGTCCAGTAGGAGCATTGCCGACATACCCGGTCTTCCGGTGTTCGCCAGCGCCGCCCCCGCGCCGATGATGCGCCGGAAGGCAGGCAGCGGCGCTTTGGGGTCATCCAGCGCATAACCCGGCGTCCATGCCGGACGTGAAGCTTGAAGCAGCGTGCCGATAGCGGCGCGGAGAAAAGCATGTTCCATATAGAGCGCACGGGGCGAGTCCGGGATGGTTGCGGGGCGCAGCGATTTA
>DATGQJ010000014.1:0-4691 GCA_035304265.1 Oceanobacillus sp. | reverse complement strand
GACGCGGCAACTTTCCTCGCCGCGCCGGAAACCTCGATCTTGCGGCTGCCCTCGCTGACCAACCAGTCGCCCACCCTCAGCGGGCAGCAGATGTTTCTCAACTACTTTGCGCAGCGTTACGGTATTGAGCCTTACGTCGATCTCTTTTTGCAACCGGGCGAAGGGCTTGAGCCGCTGGATGCGGTGCTGCAAAAACATCAGATTATCGATCTCACCACCGGCGCGGAAGTGACGGGATTGGATGCATTCGCTGATTTCGTCATGGCGAATCTGTTCAACGTCCCGTTCGGTGATGGGCGTTACGTCCACACCTTCACGCCGCTGGAACCGTCACAGCGAGCAGCAGCGACGGAGATTGAAGACCTTGATGAAGGCAGCCTCATCGGGGAAACCATCAATCAATTCGGGGCGAAGTACGTGGCGTATGTGACCAGAACGGCAACCACGGTGACCGTCCGCTTTGAAGGGGCAGAAACCGTCGCGCGGCTGCCCATGCCTTTCGGCTTCGATGGCGATGATCCCTTCTACTGGTCGGGGCGTGCGCCGGGACAAGACCGCACCATGACCCACGCCTTCGACCTCACAGGCGTTGACGAAGCAACCCTGACTTTCGACGTATGGCACGATCTGGCGAGCGAGTGGAATTACGGCTATGTGAGCGTTTCGACAGACGATGGTGCAACGTGGACGCCGCTGCCATCCGAAGGGACAACAACCGCGAATCGTCACGCCCTCGCCTATGGTCCGGCTTTCACGGGCATCAGCAATCCGGCGGGTCCGCGCCCATTCCCGATCATGGGTGTGGTGATCGGAAACGACGGAATGACCTTGGGCGAAATTTCACCCGACAGCCCCGCCGAAGCCGCCGGACTCCAGCCGGGCGACATGATCATCGGCTACGAGGGCGAATTGTGGCAGGGTCTACCCAACGTGCTTGGACTGCTGGCAAACTACGCCCCCGGCGATACGGTGAACCTCTACATTCAGCGCGGAGACCGGCGGCTGGACGTGCCGCTGGTATTGGGCGCACATCCCACCCGCGTCGTGCAGCCAAGCCCGCTGTGGCTCGAACAGTCGGTAGACCTGACGCCGTTTACCGGACAGGAAATTCTACTGCGCTTTGAATACGTCAGCGTGCCGGGTCGCGAAAACGGCGGCTTTGCGGTCAACAACATCGCCATTCCCGAAATCGACTTTGAAGACGACGGCGAGTGGATACTGAACGGCTGGCAGGAAGTGACCAATACCATTCCGCAGCGGTGGCTGGTACAGGCTGGAATAGCAGGCACTACCGCACGTGTGCGCCCGCTGATCGGCGTGGGCAGTGAAGCAACCAGCGGCGAATGGACGTTCTCGCTGCAACCCAACGAAGCGCTGATCATCGCCGTCTCCGCCGTCAACGACGACACCTACGAACCAGCAACCTTCGATCTAGAAATGCGCGAGGGGTAGAAGTTCGGCGATATTTGAAAACATCAGGGCGCATAAGTCACTAGAGCCTATCTGAAAATTCGGATTTTCTTCCATAGAGTTCCCGTCGGGCGCACACGCAGGTGCGCCCCTACAAGACCCGTTTGTTGGTAGGGGCAGACCTGCGTGTCTGCCCTGCGTGTATCTGAAAATTCAGGTTTTCTTTCGTGGGAATTTTCAGACACGCTCTAGAGTGTGTTATGTACTTTGATGTCGAGATTGCCCCTCACCCTGCTTGCGTCGCTTCGCTTAGGCAAGCCGTCCCTCTCCCACGTAAACGGGGACATCGCGCTGGTGCTGATTCTCTCCTTCCCCCAGCGAAGCTGGGACACCCGCCTTGCGTGGGAGAAAGGGCTGGGGGATGAGGGGGCGAGTGCATCACACGATCTTTGCGCCCTTTGTTCAACAACCTTTTACGCCCGGTTGTATACCTCTAGACTCACACCATGCAGCGCCTTTGCCGCATCCGACGCGAGGAAGGCAATGCTGTTTGCGAGGTCGTCCGGCGTGACCCACTTGCTGAAATCAGCGTTAGGCATTGCCTCGCGATTGGGCGGTGTGTCAATCGTGCTGGGTAAAACGCCGTTCACGTTGATGCCCTTATCCCGTACTTCGGCGGATAGGCTCTCCATGATGCGCTGCGCGGCAGCTTTGCTGGCGGTGTATGCGCCGTGATTGGTGCTGCCCTTCAAGCCCGAACGCGCCAGCACAACCACAATTTTGCCCGCCACGTTCTTCTCGATCATGTGCCGAGCCACCCGCCCACAGGTCACATATACCGGACGCACGTTGAGGTTGAACATGTGCTCCAGCACTTGCAGATCGACGGCATGGACAGGCTGCCCGGAAGCATAGCCGCCGACAGTATGCACCAGAATGTCGATTTTGCCGTAATGCGCCTCTGCCGCCGCGACGACGGCATCCACCGCCGCGAGATCGCCCAGATCGGCGGTCTGGATCAAACACTCCACGCCGAGTTGGGTCGCCAGCGCGTTGAGTTTGTCGGCGGAGCGCTCCACCAGTATCAGTTTCGCGCCGCCATCGGCAAATCGTCTGGAAACCGCGCTCCCCAAGTTGCCTGCCGCGCCCGTGATCATGGCAACCTTGCCTGCAAATTCGCCCGCCATAGTGGTTATCTCCGGTTACGTTCGCTATCAATCTTCCGATTATACTCAACTCATCACTTGGCGCTTTGAGGGCAATTAGTACGATATGATTGTGGCGATAATCCCTCTGCATTCAGGAGCATAACCATGCCCGCTGGAAAAATTACCTTTCTTGGACACGCCAGCTTCAAACTCGAAACTTCAGACGGCAAGATCGCCTTCGTCGATCCGTGGTGGAACGAGAACCCGCTTTGCCCGCCCGAACTCAAGAATCCCGACGCCGCCGATTTGATACTGGTCACACACGGACATGGTGATCACCTCGATTCCGACTTGCCGAGCGTGGTTAAGCGAACCGGCGCGGCGGTGGTCGCGCAGGCGCAGGTGCGCATGTACCTCGCAAGTCTGGGAGTCGAGGGACTTGAGGGCATGAACAAAGGCGGATCGATGATGGTGCGCGGCTTCAAGGTGACGATGACACTGGCATACCACAGCGCCCACATCAGCAGCGCACAGGACACCACCGGATACACCCACGAAGCGATTGGTTACGTCTTGCATACGCCGGATAACCTGCGGGTGTACTTCGCAGGCGACACCGCGCTTTTTGGCGATGTGGCGTTGATCGGGACGCTGTACAAACCGCACATCGCCGTTTTGCCAATCGGAGATCGGGTGACGATGGGACCGCTGGAAGCGGCACACGCGATTCGGCTGTTGGGCGTTTCGCACGTTATCCCTATGCACTACGGCTTATCCCCGATGTTCACCGGAACGCCGGAAGCATTGAAAGAAGAGACACGCGACATCGAAGGATTGTCCATTCACGTACTCAAGCCGGGTGAAACGCTGGACGTGAGTACGCTGACGTTTGGCGATTGATGACGACGCACATATCGGGAAATGTGCGATAGCTAGACTAGAGCGTGTGATGCACTCGCCCCTCATCCCCCAGCCCCTTCTCCCACGCAAGCGGGGAGAAGGGGAGCGATCACCGGGGCTATGTCCCTCTCCCCGTTTACGTGGGAGAGGGACGGCTTGCCGAAGCGAAGCGACGCAAGCAGGGTGAGGGGCAATCTCGACATCAAAGTACATAACACGCTCTAAGACTATCCATCATCTGTTTTGCCAGAATCCCAACAACTATGATCAGAAAATTCAGCAAATCAAGCATAGTTATATGTATTGGAGGTGAACCTTGAACGCCAGTGGTAGATGTCGCCAATCTTGGAACCATGAGTAAGGTGGCTAGCGCAATCGCGAATAAACCTAATATTTTAAGTTGCGCCTATTGATATTCCCCATGATGCTCCTCCTATCATAGTTAACTACGTTCGCATATTATGCAAAGGGAGACTAAATATAGGATATGCGCAGTTGACTACAAACCATTTTCAAACTTTTTCCTGTTAATTATCTGTTTATCAGATGGGATTTGTACTTAACTGTGTCAGTCCTAAGCTGGAGAAGCCGAGTGTAAGGCTCCTTACGTCAAGTAAAGGACGGAGCAAAACAAAAAACGGTACACCCTAACGTTCAGGTGTACCGCCGTCAGTTTGCCGAAAACGGCATAGTCAGTCAGACCGGAGCAAACGTGTCCTCCACGGCTGACACGCCTATCATCTCTCGGTTCAGTTCAATCACTTCCGGGATGGGGAAGCCGTTGAACGCCGCCGCGTATTCGTTGGTGTACGCGCCTGCATCATAGAAGATCAGCCGCTCACCGATGTGAATTTCCGGCAGTTCTACATCACGTGCCACCACATCGCAGCTATCGCAGCTTGGACCCGCCAGCGTGTAATGCATCGGCGGACGCTTTACCTCGTCGTGCAGCGTGCGCACAACAGGCGGAAAACCCTCGTAGGTCTCCATCAGTCCATTGAACACGCCCGCATCCAGATACAGCCACGTATCGTCGCCGCGCTTTGCCTTGCCGACCACTGTCACCAGCAGCCGCCCCGATTCGCCCACCAGCCCGCGCCCCGGCTCCAACACCAGCATCAAATTGCGCGTTGCCGGAATATACTGCTCGATTGCCGCCATCACTTCCGCGCCGATTGCTTCAATCGTCGGGATGGACACAGTGTGATAGTGCCCCGCCGGATAGCCGCCGCC
>DATGQJ010000013.1:0-14528 GCA_035304265.1 Oceanobacillus sp. | reverse complement strand
CTGCGTTCCGAACCCCTCGTCAATGAACAAGGTTCGTAGCTGCGCTCCGGCACGCCGCGCCAACATTTGCGAGAGCGCCACCCGTATCGCGAAATCAATGCGGAAAGCCTCGCCCCCGCTGAACATCTCATAGCTGCGCGTGCCTAGTTCGTCTGCGATCTGAATGTCAAGCGTCTCCGCCACGCCGCCTGTGACCTTTTCGCGTTGCGTCGTGATCATCAATTGCATTCGTCCATCGGTCATGCGCGAGAGCAGCCGATTCGCCGCCGCATCGAGTTCTGGAATCGCCGTCTCGATGATCATTGCCGGAATGCCGTTCTTGCTGAAGGCGAGGCGCAGTTCTTCATACAACGCACGATCCTCGCGCCGCGCAGCCAATCGTTCTTCCAGTTCGGCTTTGCGGGTACGCTGTGCCTCCAACGCATTCAGGTCTTGCTGTGCGTTTACCAGCCTCTGATACGCCTGACGCTCGGCGGCACGCTGCACGTTCACCTCATGTTCACGCGCACGCTGCTCTTTTACGAATTCCTCAAGTTGAGCGATCTCTTCCCCAACTGTGACGAGGTTCGCCTGTTCCTCGACTTTCGCCTCGAATAACTGCTGCTGTCGCTGCTCTGCGTCATCGAGTCTTGCCCGCACATCGGGCAACGCCTCAAGCGCCTTGTCGAGTTCGCGATACTGCGCCTCGAACTCGCTATATTCCTGAAGGCTTCTTCGTGCGGCGTTATGGCGTTCACTGTCGTAGCCTAATGCAGCGCGTTCGGCGTTCAGCGCCTCAAGCTGCGCACGTACGTCACCTGCGAAGGATTCTTCGTCCAACACTTGCTGGACAGCGCTCATCTTTGCGCGAAGCTCGTCAACCTGTGCCTGAGCAGCATCCGCGTTTTCAATCGCTGCGCTCAAAACCGCAGCACGTTCTTTCAATGCCCCCAAACGTCGCAGTTCGATGTTGAGGTCGGTGATCGACTCTTTGCGCTGCGCGATTTCAGCGATCATCGCGTCCATGTGGGCTTGGTTCGCGCGATAAGTGTCGCCCTTGGCTTTCCCTTCCGCTTGCAACTGCTCGATCAACGCATTGCGACTGGCTTCATCCAATGGTTGCCCGCATAAAGGACACACCGCGCCATCCACCGCGCGAAGGCGGTTCAACCTGTCCTCAAGCTCTTTCATCTGGATATACAGGTTGTTGTTGTTCGCCTTCAACTCGCTGCGTTCATTCTCCAGTGCTGCAACTTCTTCCTGAAAGGCTTCCCGCTGCCTTTCAAGGTCTTCAAGCGTCAGCAATTCCGCCTGCACACTGGCGTAATCTTCGGGATTGGCGATGCTGATAGTGCGTTCCAACTGGGCGATAGTCGCTTTGTAGCCGCTGATTTCTCTTTCGAGTTCAGCGCGAGCAGCGTCAATCTGCTGTTCGAGTGCGCGGCGCTGCGCATCGAAGTCGCTCAACTGCATCAGTTTTTCCGCCAGTTCGTGATCGGCAGCACGAGCAGCTTGCAACGCGGCGAATCCCTCTTCGATCTCAGCCCGCGCTTCAATGATGGCTTCGTAGCCGACCATGCGCTCTCGCTGGCGCTTGATGTCGTTGGCAACAGCGACCAGATCGCGCTCAATCTGATTCAATCGCTGCTCGATGGATGCTTTGCGTTCCTGTGCGCTGCGCAGATCAGCCGTCGCGTGTTCCACTTCTTTTAGCCGCGCTTCAGCCGCTTCGAGCGCCGCCTGCGCTGCCTCCTGCGCCTGTTGAGCTTCCTCAAGCGTTGCCCGTAACTGAGGTTCGCGCTTGAGTTCCTCGTCGATGTTCCGAATGAGCGATTCAATCAGCGCGATGTCGTCGCCAATCGTCTTGAGCGTCTCTTTTACCGATTCCTCGTATGCTTCCCAACGGACCAAGCCGAGGATGTCCGAAAGGATTTGTTTGCGCTCTTTCGGTGGTTTGGTGGTGAAAGCGTCGGCTTTGCCCTGCTGCAAAAACGCCGAATGGACGAAGGTTTCGTAGTCCAGCCGCAGCAGTCGATTGATCTTCGCCTGTGTCGCCCGCATATGCGGTTCGCTCAGGTCATTAAGATTGCCATCTTCATCTTGGGCGTAGAGATCAAGCGTCCCCTGCCCACCCGATTTACGGGTACGCTTGCGCACGACACGGTAAATCATCCCTTCCTGCTCGAAATCCAATTGGACGTACATCTCGTTATAACCCAGATGGACGAGTTCTTCGTCGCGTCGTGCGCGTGCCTTGCCCCATAATGCCCATGTGATTGCATCCAGCAGCGACGATTTACCCGCGCCGTTTGCGCCTGTCAAACACGCGAGGTGAATGCCGTCAAAGCGCACCGGCTCAGGGGAGCAGTAAGCAAGAAAGTTTTTGATTTCTAAGCGAATTGGAAGCATGAATGGTCAGTTTGGTTAACAAATCGGAATAGAACCTATTTTCGCATGTCAGAGGGATAACGACAACTGTCAACCAGTTCGCGCTCGGTCACGTGGCGCTCTCCTGCCCCGCGGTGCCCTCAAAAATCCGCTCGGCTTCGCGCAGCAGCAACTCTTGTCGTTCCGGTGAAATCTGCCTGCTGATCAGGTAGCGTTCCAGTAATTCCTTATCCGTCAACCCTTCGGGGCTTCCGCCCAGCCGAGCGCGGGCGGGCTGCTCCACATCCTTGCGAATTGCAGCAACGTAACTTACTCCGGCACGTCGCAGCGCATCGCGCACAATACCTTCATTGAGCCGCGCCTCGGTTTCCGGCGTGAGGTTCAGGAACATCCGCACCACCGCGCCCTCAAGATGATGCTCCTCGATCAAGTTCACCGCTTCCTGCGTGGGATTATCACTTTCCCGCAGGTCAAGACTCAGCGTCACAAACGGACGCGCTTTCATCGGTACGAAGCGCCAGTTGGTCTCGCCCCGCTTCACCTCGACCCAGCAGAAACCCTTGGTATCGCCCTCTTCCCCGAAGTCGATCCGTTCAATGCTGCCGCTGTAAACGACGGGCGGTGCTCCTTCCCGATTGGCGGTCAGGTTCTGATGCTTGTGAATATGACCGAGCGCCACGTAATCCCAGCGAGAGTCCGCCATCACCGAGAGCAGCACTTCCACGTCGCGTCCCAGCATGATGCCACGCTCGCTGCCCCACGATGCGCCGCTGACGGTGAAATGTCCGGTGAGAACGCGCGGCATATCCTGTGTATCCGCTTCTTCGGCAAGCGATTCAATGATGCGCATCAATTCGCGCTGAACCAGTTGATCGGTTTCGGCAATCGTCAGCCCGGAAGTTTCCAACCCTTTGACTATTCGAGAGCGTATCGGGTACGGAACCGCGCCCACAACTATCGGTCCGCGTTTCGTCTCAATGACCTTGGTTTCATAATCGTCGGCGACCCACACATTCGGTACCGCCAGCGTGTCATAGATTTCGATGCTCGACGCCTTCATTTCCGTCGGCGGCAGGTCGTGGTTGCCCACCAGCATCACTAGCGGCGCAAGGTTGATCAAATCGCGGACACGCCACGCAAACTCACGTTGAAACGTCGGGTTCGGGGTACGGGTCTTAAAAGCATCTCCGGCGAAGATCGTCAGGTCTACGTCGTTTTCACGGGCATAATCAATCATCTCGTCCATGCGCCGCAAAAAGTCGCGGACGCGGCTGCTCAAGCCAGTTTCAGGATCAACTCTGCCGTAGTTTTCCATGCCGATGTGGGCATCGGCGAAATGAAGAATGCGGATCGGCTCAGTCATAACATCTCAAAAGAATAGAGGAACATTGGTTCTATTCTACCACAGCGAACATCATGTACCCGGCACTTTCCAGTCCGCCAGCGCCTTCAACACGCGCTCATGAAGCTGACCATTGCTGACGACCATGCCGCGATTGCGTGAAAGGATCGCGCCGAGCGAAAAATCGAGTGGTGATCCATCAAGATCAGTCACCATGCCGCCTGCTGCCTGTACCAACGCCGTTCCCCCGATGTGATCCCAGACTTTATGTTTGGGTTTTGCCTCTCGCGGCAGGCGGATATACAGGTCGGCATCGCCGCACGCCACCATCGCATATTTGTCCTGACTATCAATGCGTTCCAGCACAGGCGACGTGATTCCGGCATCGGCAAGCAGTTGTAAAAGTCCTTCGTGATCGGCGTGGCTGTCTTCGGCGCTTTCAACCACGTGCGGATTGGGCGCATCCTTCGGCGTACTGCTCACAGCAATACGGTGGACTTCGCCGCCGCTGATCGGCTGCATATAAGCAGCGCCGCCCTGTGCATGGAACAGCAAGCCCTCGTTGTAACCCGGAGAGCCGATGATCCCTGCGACAGGCAGACCACCTTCAAGCACCCCGATTGCAATGGCATAACGGCGCATGGCAATGAACCCCTTGGTGCCATCCACCGGATCAATCACCCACGTGCGCTCGGCTTCCTTGCCTCGTCCATGCTCAAGCCACGTCACCAGATCGGTTTCAGTCACATTTTCGCCCAGAACACTGCTGACAAGCTGGGTGATGTGAGCGCGGCTTTCTTCCGATACCAGCGTCACGAATTGATCGGCGCGTTCTTCCGCAAGCACCGCATCATCAGGATAGGCAAGACTGATCGCGCGGCATAGAATCGCCTGAGAACCGTAGTCCGCGATAGTCACGGGTTCGCGTCCGGTTTTCTCGCTGCCTTTTAAGTGAAGCTGCTGAACCCGACGGGTCAAATCGGCAGCAAGGCGAACAGCATCAAGGATGGGGGTTAAGTCAAGCATCGTGTCTTTCTCAATCTCGATGATAAAGGTCTGACTCTAGATGATAGCGAACCGAACTTCAACATTGAATTCGCGCGTGGTAGACTACGCCCATGCCTGACCCTCAGAATATCCTCTTTGTCACCATCTACGTCGGCTTGGGCGGTGGAGAAACGTCGCTCCTCACGCTGGTTGAACATCTCGACCCGAAACGGTTTCGCCCACATTTGCTGGTGCCACGTGAAGGACAGCTTACCGAACGCTGGCGCAGTCACGGATGGCAGGTACACACCACCCACTGGCGCGGCGCGACCACCCACTTCATGCCTGCACTCTGGGGGCGTTTTCCCATCGTCCGCCGAATCGAAAACCTGATACGAGAACAGCAGATCGCCGCCGTCCACAGTGACTATCACAGTCTTCCTTTCGTCGTCCCAGCGGCAGCGCACATGGGCATTCCTTCCCTGTGGACGTGTCACGGTTGGTGGTTTCGTCCTAAATGGTGGCAGCGGAAATTTTTCCAGCGTCCTTCGGCGGCGTTTGCGGTATCGTGGGCAGCGCGTGACGGCTTCCTTGGCAATCCGCCGTTCATGCCGCCGGAACGAATGCCCATACTGCCGCCAAGTGTGGACATTGATCGTTTTCACCCCGCCGTTGACGGCGCTTCCGTGCGAAAGGATGCAAACGTCGGCGATGCGCCCTTAGTCACCCTGATCGCCCGCTTTCAAGATGTGAAAGGGCACGACGTTTTTCAGGATATGGCGCGGCTAGTGGCAAGCGAAATGCCGGAGGCACGTTTCATCGTAGCAGGCGAAAACGTTCACGGCGTCTCGTCGGATGATGACTACAAGGCGCGTATTCTGAAGACCGCCCACGAAGACCCGGTGCTGCGCGAACGGCTTGTCTATCTCGGTTTCCGGGACGATGCAGAGCGCGTAATCGCGGCGGCGGATGTAGTCGTGTGTAGTTCTCATTTTGAAAGCTATGGCATGGTGAATGTCGAGGCGATGGCATCCGGTAAACCCGTCGTCAGTACCCGGCGTGGAGGTCCCTCAGAGACCGTCGTTCACGGCGAAACCGGCTTTCTGGTTGATCCGGGGGATGCGGCGGGGCTTGCGCAATACACCCTCATGCTACTCCGCGATCCTGATCTCAGAAAGCAGATGGGCGCGGCAGGTCGGACGCGAGTAGAACGCCATTTTTCCGCGCCCGTGGTTGCGGCGCAGTTTGCACACACGCTCAATCGTCTCCTTGATGTGATAGAATAGTTCTAGAAGCATCTGATAGTGTGGGGGTGCGCTGATGTCCCAAAGGAGTTGGATCACGTTACTGGTCACCATCTGCGCGTTGCTGGGCGTGATCGCTTTTGGATACGGCGTTGGGCAATCCACATCAGATTTTGAGATGTTCATCTTTGTCTCCCTCGCGTTTGCCTTCCTCGCTATCAGCTTTATCCTTTCACAACGCGCTCGCAATTTACCAGAGTGATCTACTTCGCGCAGTCGGCGCATAAAAACCCTTCATGCACATTCTGCTGATTTCGCGCTGCCCACCTTATCCCCTGCATCTGGGTGATCGCCTGATTTTGTATCATCTGGCGCGAGAATTATCCCAACGCGGTTACGTGCTTGACTTACTCGCCTTTGATGATCGTCCCGATATTCCAGATGAGCCAGAGGCTTACGCTGCCTTTTTCCGCCGAGTAAAGATTATTCCCGCCCCGCAGCGCACGCAGGCAAGCATCCTACGCCGCTTGCTGCAAGCAGGCTCACGTTTTCCCCAACGCGCCGAAGATGCGTGGTCGCCGAGCATGTGGCACGACATCCGACACCGTCTGGAAGAAACGTCCTATGATCTGGCGCACCTGTTCGGCGGCGTGCAGGTTTACGAATATCGCAACACGCTTGAATCACTGAAAACCATCATCACCCCCTACGAGAGCTACAGCCTGTACCTACGCCGAATGGTCAACGCGCCACATGCCACCCTCATCCAGCGATTGTCGTCATATCTTCAGTTTCAGATTGCCCGCAGGTATGAACGCTTCATGTTCGCGCCATATTGCCGAACGGTGGTGGTCTCTGAGCCAGATAAAGCCGAATTGCTCCGGCACAACCCAGCGCTCAACGTCAGCGTCATCCCCAACGGTATTGACCTTGAGCAATTCCAGCCGCACCATAGCGAGCGTGAAACCGCAACCCTTCTCTTTACCGGCAACTTTGAATACGCGCCCAACGTGGATGCAGCATTTTATCTGGCAAACACTCTGATGCCAGCAGTACGCGCCCAACTGCCGGAAGCAAAGCTATGGCTGGTTGGGAACGCCCCGCCCCCCGAACTTCGTGCGCTTGCAAGTGACCACATCCTCGTCACCGGGCGTGTACCCGACGTGCGACCTTATCTGCAACAGGCAACCGCCTTTGTTTCTCCGCTGCGGTTGGGGGCAGGCATCAAAAACAAAGTGCTGGAAGCGTTGGCGCTTGGCTGTCCGGTGGTCGCTACGCCGCTCAGTGTGGATGGGATTGCTGTCCAGCACGAACGCGACGCGCTCATTTCAGAATTGAACGCCCTGCCGGACGCGGTACTCCGCCTGCTGCGTGATGAAGCATTGCGCCGCCAACTTTCCACGAATGGGCGGGCGCTCATCGAGGCGCAATACACCTGGAAGCGCGTCGCCGAGATGTACGCCGCCCTCTACCAGACCGTCATCGATCAGGTACAATGCTGAACAACCTGATCGCTGAAAGCTGTATATGACCGCCTATCCGAAAACCCTTGTCATTATTCCCGCGCTGAACGAAGAAGACAGCATTGCCCACGTGATCACGCAAATTCGTGAACATGCGCCATGGGCGGATATTGCCGTGATCAACGATGGCTCAACTGATAGCACGGGCAAAATCGCGGAAGAATATGGCGCTATCGTGCTGCACATGCCCTATAACGTCGGCATCGGTTCGGCGGTGCAGGCGGGCTTCATCTACGCCGCCCGCAACGGTTACGAAGTCGCGGTACAGAACGACGGCGACGGTCAGCACAATCCGGCGGAGATTCCGCTGCTCGTGCAAGCGCTGCTGGATTCCAATGCCGACCTGATGATCGGTTCGCGCTACATCGAAGATCGCGGCTATGTCACCCCTGTGGAACGGCGCGTCGGCATTCACATCCTCGCGTGGATCGTGTCGATCATCACAGGCAAGCGCTTCACCGATCCCACCTCTGGCTTTCGCGCGTCCAACCGCCGCACCATTGAACTGTGCGCACGGATTTACCCCTACGACTATCCCGAACCGGAAGCCATCCCCCTGCTGCACCGGGCGGGTCTGCGCGTGTGCGAAATTCCCGTGACCATGAACCCACGTTACGGCGGCAAATCCTCGATTACCCCGCTGCGTTCAGCCTACTACATGATCAAGGTCATTCTGGCGATACTGGTTGGGCTGCTGCGCAAAGCCCCAGCGCTGGAAGAATAGAGCCAATTCTTTGCGTCCATCAATGCTTTGCGGTTCAATAGAATCACGCAACGAATGAGGAATATTTGGAGAATAGATCATGCTCACGGCGGCAGAAACGATTCAGAAGAATAAAGAACATACGCTGACGAGTTGGATTGCACAGGGCACGTGGAATCCAATCCCGATTGAACGCGCCGAAGGGGTCTACATTTACGACGCCAACGGCAAGCGCTATCTGGATTGGTCTTCCCAACTGGTCAACGTCAATCTTGGTCACAGCCATCCCCATGTCGTTAAGGCGATTCAGGAACAAGCCGCCAAACTTTGTTACGTCGATCCGTCGTTCGCCACCGAATCGCGCGGGCGGCTCGGTGAGCTTCTCGCCGAAGTCACCCCCGGCGATTTGAGCCGCGCTTTCTTTACCAACGGCGGCACCGATGCCGTCGAAAACGCAATGAAGATGGCGCGTCTGTATACCGGACGGCAGAAAATCCTCACACGCTACAAGTCCTATCATGGCGCGACCTTCGGCTCGATGTCAGCGGGTGGCGATCCGCGCCGCCTTGCCAACGAACCGGGCGTCCCTTGGATTGTGCGCTTGCCCGATCCTTACGCCTATCGCAATCCGATCTACAATGGGCGAACGCAGGAAGAGGGCGACTTGATCATCGCCGAGATGATCGAAGACATCGTGCAGATGGAAGGACCCGAAAATTGCGCCGCCATCCTCATCGAAGGTTACAGCGGCAGCAGCGGCATCATGCAGCCCACCGCAGCCTTCTTCACCCGCATACGCCAGATTTGCGATAAGTACGGAATGCTGCTGATCGTAGACGAGGTGATGAGCGGATTTGGACGCACAGGCGAATGGTTCGGCATCGACCACTACCCGGACGTAAAAGTGGACATCATGGCGCTGGCGAAGGGTATCACCAGCGGCTACGTTCCGCTTGGAGCAGCGGTGGTTACGGAAGAAATCGCCAAGTTTTTCGATGATCACGTCCTGCATGGTGGCTTGACCTATAGCTCTCATGCGCTGGCGTGTGCCGCTGGCGTCGCCAGCATCGAAGTCTACCGTAACGAAAATCTGATAGAGCGCTCGCGCGAACTCGGCAAGGTACTGCGACGCGGCTTAACCGATTTGGCGGAAAAGCATCCGGTGATCGGCGATATTCGCGGCGTCGGTCTGCACCACGTCATCGAACTGGTGAAAAACCGCGACACCCGTGAGCCGATGAGTCCGTTCAATAAGCCCTTCACCGATCCGATGAAACAGACGGCGAAGACGCTCAAAGAAAATGGTCTCAGCACAATGGTGCGCTGGAACATGATCTTCAGCACGCCCCCGCTCATCATCACCGAAGAACAGATCAACGAAGGGCTGCAAATCCTCGACCATGCCCTCACCGCGTTAGATCAGTATTACGAGGGGTAATCAAAAAGGGGTGACTGCGGTCACCCCTTTTTGATTTTGACTGCGTTTGTCTAGCTTCGCTCGTCCGTCGAAACTCGCGCCACCTCGAAATACGGCAGGCTTGCGACCATATCCTCGATTTTATCCATCTCCAGCGTCATCGACGGCGGATTGGGCAATGCGCGAATGTCCTCAAGAATCTGCGCGTAGTTCAGCACACCGTCGGGCAGCGCCCGGTGAATGTCCAGTTTGCCATCGTTGTTGTTGATGTGGACGTGAACTAACCATGGTTCAACCGTTGCCAGCCACACGTCAAACGGTACTTTCGAGAACAAGTGCGCGTGACCAATATCCAGACACGCCCGCAGGTTCGGATGGTTGACCGCTTTCAGCACATCCACGATGATGTCCGGGTCGAATTCCCACATATTTTCGACGGCGACGGTGATATTGTGCGCCCTCGCATATTCGGCAATTTCCACCCAGAAAGCCGCGTTTCGCTTTTGCCACCCGTAGCGGTAATCGTCATTCAGCATCGAGGCAATGAAGTTGGCGTGAAAGACGATGATCTGTGCGCCCAGTTCTTCGCCAATGTCAATCGCCTGACAATAACGGTTGGAAACCAGTTCGTTGATGCGCTTATCCAGACTGCCCGGAGCCATGTCGAAGAACGGTCCGTGCATCGTGATCATGCCACGCACAGGCGCAAAGAGCCGTTTATATTCATCCAGCAGTGTTCGCCAGTTGCCGTCGAGAATGTCAGGATAGGCAAATGCCATCACCTCGATGCCCAGATCGTGCTGTAGGGCAAGTTCGACACAATTTTGAATGTTGGTGGGATTTGCGCTTAGGAGAACCCGATCAGCCACCTGAACCCTCAATGATTATCATGATAATATGTTCAGTCTACACCTACTCTGCTACTAGAAGCAACTAGGTGAATTGAGAGATTGGATCAATTGAGTGGCTGAATCTGACAATGGTTAGTTTTTTATAACAACGTGGGGCGACCATCACGCACATTGCCCTTCCCCCTGAAACCCTGCCGGACTCCAGACGGGCGGTGTGTTGCCGATCCAATCGAACATGGTGGTACTGCCATCTTCCTGATCGATCACCACCAGTTCGTAGGCGCTGCGCAGCGCCAGCCAGCGACCATCGGCGCTGAAGCGTGCATAATCGGCATGACTCAATGCCGGATCGTCCAGATACAGCGAAGCATCCACATCCGCGTTACCCACCAGCGGAATCCGCCACAAACGATTTTCCGTGATGCCCTGTATATCTCGCGCGGCGGCAATCATGGCGGTGCTGTCGGGCAGCCACGTCAGATCAAGGATCAGTGACCATGTATAACTCAGTTGCGTCGGCAGGGCGTCCGGCGCGTTGCCGATCATCCAGAATTGATCGTTGTTAGGGCTGGGCGAGAAAACGAAACCGATCAGAAAGCCATCCGGCGACCAGCGCGGCATACTCACGCTGCCCGTCGGGAAATTCGTCAGTCGATATTTGGTCGCGCCGTCTGCACTCACTATCCACAGATCGGCTTCACTCAATGGGACGACGTTTGTGCTGCTCCCTCCGGTTGGCGTTGGCTCGGCAGTCGAGAAGATGTCAGCGCCGGGAAGCCGTTCCTCGTATGAGACGTAAACCAGCCATTGCCCGTCGGGAGACCAACGCGCGGTATGTTCATTGCCGGAAACGCTGTAAAAAGCGGGTTCTCCCCCCTGCGGACTCACCCATCCAATCAGGTGCTCGGTTTCGCCATTCTCGGTGCTGATGAAGGTAAAGGCGATACGCGGGTCTGCCGCATTTGGCGACCACTGCGGCTCCCACACGCCCCATTGGTTGTCGGGCAGCGCCGGATAGCTGACCAATGCGCGAAAATCGCTGCCATCCAGCCGTGCCGAATACAGCTTTGCAGGCGCAATGCCATCACTCAACGTGAAAAGCAGGCGGCAGCCATCCGGTGAGAATCCCCATACCCGGTGCCAACGATTGCCAAACGAGAGTTCGCGCTGCGCCCCATTGCCGATGTCGAACAGCACGATCCGATCCTGCTCAACCGTGTCCACCGCCAGCACAGGACCCAACAGCGCCGTTCCCACCGGAAATCCCGGCGCGGCACGAGCCGAAAAAACCGCTATAAAGCCGATGAGCAGTACAGAAAGTACGTTGCGATTCCCCCTCTCCATAGTTTGGAGAGGGGGACGAAAACGAAACTTCATCACCGAACGATGTTGATAGGCACGCCGCCCGCGTTACGGATAATCCCACGTTCCGCCGGAATCCAACCGTTGACCGCAACACCGTCGCAGGTCGCTTCAATCAGCACCCACGTCGGTTCAACGTCATCGACGGCAACGATGTTATAAAGCTGTCCGCCGGGGATGTCGCACAGGAAGCGTCCGCCAAGCGAGCGGGTGTTAAAGATCGGGTTCGTCACACCGACGTACAGCGTTGGCTGAATGATTTCTCCCGTCACCGGGACGACAGGCAGCCCGCGTAAATCGCCGCGTAGAATCAGGAACTCGCTCTTGACCCAACCGCGCAAACCGCCGACCTCGACGTACCACCACAATTGGTCTTCGTCGGTGAATTTGCCGTTGCTCCCCAGCACGATCAGCCGCGTACCGCCATCGAGAATGCCAACAGGCGTATATCGCGCATTATCGCCGGTACGCAGGAACAGGTTGTCAGTGTTGACGATGGCATACCCCGGCTGCGATTCGACAATTTCAACCGGATTGGTCGGTCGTGGCGGGACTGCATTGGGATCAACCGACGGACCGGTTCTACCATCGGCAGGCGCGAACGTCTGCGTGAAGTACAACGGCAGTATCGAAAGATCGTCGCCAATCACAAACACGCCGTCGGCATAGGTGGGCAGTCCAACACAGGTTCCGGCAACAAGGTGGATAAGCTGTTCTGGCTGCCCATTGCCTGCGACGCTCACCACGTGCAGCACCAACGGGTTGTAATGCGGCTGGCTGTTCCAGTTAAAGAAGGTTCCATCTTCAAAAGTAACGCGCTGATTGACCGGATAAATGCTTGTATTTTCATAAAGAATACGCCCTGTACCATCCGTCACCGAGATGACGATGGCTTCCCGGTTGCGCCCGGTATTGTCGCGGTCAGTGGTCAAAAACCCACCCCGCGAAAAAAATCCGTTGCAATTCAGAGTGAAGGTGATCGCATCCCCTACGGCAGCGTGTGCCGCTCCAGCAGAGACGATGATCGCAATAAGCAAGCACAACACGATAGGTCGGTGCAGTTTAGGAGCCATCTTTTCAACTCTCCTCGGTGCGTCTGGTCTTCTCCTATTGTCAGCGATATTTCGATGATTGGCTACAGGAAATTCGTCAATCCTTAAGATTACCACATCAGATTTGTTATGAACTCAGAGCGTAGGGCAAGCGTTGGTTAAGCGTCAGGAACATGCTTCGAAACCATGCTATAGTGTCAATGTCCGTCGAGTAGCGTCCCCCACCTGCTCGGCGGACAGGCTTCCCCGAAATCC
Organism: Oceanobacillus sp.; assembly: GCA_035304265.1. Taxonomy (GTDB): domain Bacteria; phylum Chloroflexota; class Anaerolineae; order Aggregatilineales; family Phototrophicaceae; genus Flexifilum. Next base: position 1,425 of record DATGQJ010000013.1, on the reverse strand, counting down.
AAGCGCCTCCACTCAGGAGGCGTTTGGGTTTATAGGCACAGTTCGAATTTCCAACTTTTACCTGATAGCAGGTATCATCATTCAGTACAAGAATCAGAAAATTTGTGCTAAAATAACCATATGTATGCAACCGTCGCCATCGACGCCCCCGTCGAAAACACCTTCGATTATCACATTCCACCAGAACTGGAAGGCGAACTCGTGCCGGGACATCTGGTACAGGTCTCTTTCCGAACTGCGATGGAATACGCCATCGTGCTCACCATCCACGACAATACGCCGCCCTACGTCACCAAACCCATCATTGCTCGCCTCGATCCACGTCCGGTAGTCAACGAGGCGCAAATCGAACTCGCCCGCTGGTTGAGCGAAACCTACCTCGCTCCAATTGGATTATGCTTGTGGCTGTGGTTGCCCCCCGGCTTGACCGGACACCGTGACATCGTGGTCGAACTCTTGAACCCAGACGGTGCACAAACCGACTTGGAGAAAGAGATCGTCGCGCTGCTCAAACGGCGAGGTCCCCTGCGTGGACACCAGTTCAACCTCGCGCTTCCCGGTAAAGAATGGCGTGCAGTGGTGGACGATCTTGCGCGAGTGGGCGTCGTCAGGAAAGAAAGCACCCTCACGCCACCTCGCGTCAAGCCCAAAATCGTTCAGACGGCTTCGCTGGCAATCCATCCCGATCAAATTCCGACGATGATCAAGCACATCGAGCGCCCATCTCGTGCCGCCGATTTGCTTCAGCTTATCGCCGACGCTCCGAACGGTGGCTACTCGGTAAAAGGTGCGCTCAAGCTGGCAGGCGCAACCAAAGCAAACCTCGACAAACTCATCAGCGCAGGGTTGGTCTCCAAAACCGACGATGATTCCGTCACCCTCGCGATTCCGCGCGAGGATGTGCCCCAAAAGCTGGCGGAGATGCGCAAAACCGAAATACCGCTGCGGGTGCTCAAGGTGCTGGCGCGTGAAGCGGATGCAATGGACGTAAGCTGGATATTCGCGCAGACCGGCGCTTCAATGGCAGACCTGAAACGCCTCGAAGACGAGGAACTGATTCTGCTTGGCGAAATCCAGAAATGGCGTGACTCACTTGCCGCGCGTGAATTCGTCACCCTCACCGCGCCCCCACTCACACCGGAGCAGGGTGCAGTCTGGGAGCAGGTGGAGTCAGCGATTTTGAGTACGGCAAATACGGGGTCAAAAACCTTCCTTTTACATGGTGTGACCGGCAGCGGCAAAACCGAGATTTATCTCCGCGCGATTGACCTTACCCTGTCACTTGGGCGCAGCGCGATTTTTCTCGTGCCGGAAATCGCTCTCACCCCGCAGACGGTAAGGCGTGTAGCCGCGCGTTTCCCCGGTAAAGTCGCCGTCGTCCACAGTGGATTGAGCGAAGGCGAACGCTACGATACGTGGCGACGC
>DATGQJ010000012.1:0-2638 GCA_035304265.1 Oceanobacillus sp. | reverse complement strand
ACACCCTGGCGCATTGACGTGGCCGCCGTCGCGTTTGACGGGGCAAGCATCAGCATGGAGATCATTCGACATGCCGTGGAGTGGTAGGGCATCCGAGGGTGTGCTGTGGTCCGCGACGGAGCATGCCGCCAACTCCTCGCCTCATCCCGCGCCCGAACCGGCGCCGGACGCGTCGTCAGAAAATGCGCACCGCCCGCTGATCGTCGTGCTGGGCCCGACTGCGACCGGCAAAACCGCGCTCGGTATCGCGCTGGCGCAGCGTTTCGGCGGCGAGATCGTCAGCGCCGACAGCCGCCAGATTTACCGCTATATGGACATCGGCACGGCAAAACCCACGCCCGAAGAACGCGCCCTTGTGCCACATCATTTGCTCGATGTGGTCAACCCCGACCAAACCCTGACACTGGCGGAGTACCAATCGCTGGCAAATGACGCCATCCATGCGATTCACCAGCGCGGAAATCTGCCGATGCTGGTGGGCGGAACCGGACAATACATCACCGCCTTGATCGAGGGCTGGACAGCGCCGCGCGTTCCGCCAAATCCCGAATTTCGCGCCGAGTTAGAAGCCTTCGCCGCTGAACATGGCAACGAAACCCTGCACCAACGCCTGCGCCAGCTTGACCCCGCCGCCGCCGAAACCATCGACTATCGCAACGTGCGCCGTGTGATTCGTGCATTGGAAGTGATCGATGCTACCGGACAGCCGTTCAGCGAGCAGCGCCGTAAGAATCCCCCACCCTACGACGTACTGCAATACGGACTGACGATGGATCGGGAACGCCTCTATGCCCGCGCCGACCAGCGCGTAGACGAGATGATGGCACAGGGATTTTTAGATGAAGTGCGCCGCCTGCTCGACATGGGTTACAGCCGCCATTTGCCCGCGATGAGCGGCTTGGGTTACGCCCAACTCGCCGCCCATTTACTCGATGGTGTGCCGCTGGACGAAGCCGTAAACAGTACCAAAATGGCGACGCATAACTTCATCCGCCAGCAGTATACGTGGTTTCGCGGGCACGATAACGGTATTCTGTGGCACAATAGTGAATCGCTGGATATTTCAGCATTGACTGAGGACACGCGCCGCTGGCTGGAAGGACGGGACTGACGCGATGCAGGCAGTACGAAATCGGTTCGGCTCCAATACGATTGTTGGGCTGGCGATGCTGATGCTTCTGGCGATGTTCGCATTCTACGGTCCGGGGCTGCTTTCAGACGCGCTGCCCGGCATCATCTACGAGGGCGTTCCATGCGAATGGCTCCGCCAAGCAGATGATCGCGCCAATCACCAGTCCTTGCTGGGGCGCGGCGCACCAAATCCTATCGTGTTGAGCGTCGCCGCAAGGCCGCTGCCGACGACTGGCGACGGGTTTCTGTACATCTACATCACCGTCGCCAACAATTCGCTCGGTACCGTGCCATTCGTGTACGATCCCAATGCCGTGATTGTGGGCGACAACGGCACCAGTGGGCTTGGCGTGATTTTCAACCCCGCCAATTCCCTATCCAACGGGACGCGGCAGGACTACGGCGCGAACATACCAGAGCAGTTCATCCGTCTGCTGGGTCCGCGCCAGCGATGCGTCCACACCATCGCATTTCCGGCGGGCAACGTGCTGGTCGATCCCTCACTCACCAGCGGCACGGCGCAGGTACGCGCTTACTACCGCAACAACAGCGCGGGGAGTGTAGTTCAGCCCCCCGGCGCGGTAGCGACTCCGATCTACACGGATATGGGGTTGTGGACAGGTTTTGTCGAAAGTGGCAGTGTGACCATCAGCCGTCCACCTGCCTAAACCGATGTATAATGTGGATTTGATTCTTACAGCTTTACCCTCAGGAGAACGTTCGATGCCAGAGCCGAGCGCAGATCGCCCCATTCTCATCGTCCGCAGCGACAAAATGAACGATCAGCAGTGGACACTCCTGAAAGACGAGGTCACTATTGGGCGTGGCGACGAATGCGATATTGTCCTGCCGGAGCGCCAGATTTCGCGGCAGCACGTGCGCATTTATAAAGAAGACGACGCCTATTTCATTCAGGATTTGGAAAGTCGTAACGGAACGTGGGTCAACAAGCAACCGTTGAAGGGCGAGCGTCGCTTATACGACAACGACATCATCCAGATTGCGATGGTAGTGGAACTGGTCTTCGTCGGTTCGGGCGCGACTGCCCCGCTGCCATTTGAAGTCCCGCTCAGCTTAACCGAAGGACGGCTCAAGCTGGATCGTGAGGCACGGCGCGTCTTCGTCAAGGACATCGAAATTGACCCGCCCCTCAGCCCGCCGCAGTACCGCCTGCTTGAACTGCTTTACCTGAACAGCGGGCGCATCTGCACGCGCGATCAGGTGGTGGATGCCGTCTGGCCCGGCACGATCAGCGAAGGCGTGAGCGAGCAGGCAATTGACGCGCTGGTACGCCGTCTGCGTGACCGCCTCAACGAGATTGATCCGTCGTGGAACTACATCCTCACGATTCGCGGTCACGGCTTCCGTCTGGAAAATCCAGTGGACGAGGCGTAAAGAGAGTGTGTAATGATTATTGAACTCAAAGCACATGTCGATGATGATGGAAAGATCACTTTCGAGACTCCTCCGAATCTGCCTCCGGGTGACGTGGACATTGTGATCACCT
>DATGQJ010000011.1:0-2893 GCA_035304265.1 Oceanobacillus sp. | reverse complement strand
CTGTCCGGCGTAAATGAAGTTCGGGTTGGTGATGCCGTTCGCCTGCGCAATCGCCCAGATGGTGGTGTTGTAACGCTGCGCGATTCTGCCGAGCGAATCACCATAGCGAACGGTGTAATAAGTTGAGCCATGAGTTGGTGGAGGCGTGTAGGGTGGCGGTGGGTAGGTGGTGCTGCTTGGGATCAGCAGCCATTGTCCGGAATAAATGAAATTGGGGTTGTAGATGCCGTTCGCCTGTGCGATTGCCCAGACGGTGGTGTTATAACGCTGTGCAATGCGGGACAGCGTTTCACCCGGCGCGACGATGTGGTATGTCTGCCCCGACTGCGCTGAGACGGCGGCGGCAGAGACCAGAATGAGCAGGACGCCGATGAGAATGATCAGACGACGCACAATGGCCTCCTTCAGTACGCAAAAAAGAACTAATCTCTCAACAATATAACACAACTGAGGAAATTCTGTTCACCGAGAGTGCAAACGTGATGATATTCCCATCTCGACAGTTTTACACAGGCTGTCCAAACGGTTTTGCACAATTACCCGCTCATCACTGCACGACAGACGATTTCTGTGAAGGGTTTTTGTCTACTTTTACCAGTGAAATTCCGCGCATTTTGTCTAGTTTTTACCCGGAAAGCACTTTTGCGGACTTTCTATAATTGTGGCTCCTGTAATTTTTAGCCAAGTTCAACAAACGGAGTCTTAGGTATGGCGACGATGGAGAAAACTGCCCCCGCGCTTACACCACCGGCAGAAGTGACATCGCCCGCAGCACTGCTCCAGTGGGCGCGTGAAAGTGGAGTGAAGGAAGTCGATGTCAAGTTCGTGGACATTCGCGGAGTGATGCAGCATTTCAGCGTTCCCTTCGTGAATTTTGACGAAGACATCTTCACGTCGGGTATCGGCTTTGACGGTTCCAGCATTCGTGGTTTCCAGACCATCGACCAATCGGACTTGAACCTTATTCCGGATATTTCCACTGCATTCATCGATCCCGTTCCCGCCATGCCCACGTTGAGCTTGATGTGCGACGTGGTGGACATCAACGGCGCACCCTATTCCCGTGATCCGCGCGGGGTTGCCCGTCGTGCCGAGGAATACCTGAAATCATCCGGTATTGCTGATGTTTGCTATTTTGGACCGGAAGCTGAGTTTTACATCTTCACCAGCGCCCGTTGGGGAGCGTCCGAAAACGGCACGTTCTACGAAGTGGACTCAAGCTCCGGCTTCTGGAACACCGGCGCGAATGGCACGCCCAACCTCGCCTACCGTCCGCGTATTAAAGAGGGCTACTTCCCGGTTCCGCCTACCGACAAACTGCAAGACCTGCGTGCCGAGATGGTCGCGACCCTGATGTCGGTTGGCATCGATGTCGAAGTGCATCACCACGAAGTCGGCGGCGCGGGGCAGGCGGAAATCGACATGCGCTTCAACTCGCTGCTGAAGATGGCGGATAACCTGCAATTCTACAAGTACATTATCCGCAACGTCGCGGTCAAGAACGGTTACACCGTCACCTTCATGCCCAAGCCGATCTTCGCCGATAACGGCTCCGGTATGCACTGTCACCAATCGCTGTGGAAGAGTGGCACCAACCTGTTCTACGACAAGGATGGCTACGCGCTGTTGAGCGAAACCGCGCTTTACTACATCGGCGGCATTCTCAAACATGCCCCTGCGATTCTGGCGTTTGCTGCGCCGACCACCAACAGCTACCGTCGTCTGGTTCCCGGTTACGAAGCGCCTGTGAACCTCGTGTACTCGGCTCGTAATCGTTCGGCGGCGATCCGTATCCCGATGTACAGCACCAGCCCGAAGGCGAAGCGTATCGAGTTCCGTGCGCCCGACCCGACAGCCAATGCTTACCTTGCTTTCTCCGCGCTGCTGATGGCAGGTCTGGACGGCATCAAGAACAAGATTCATCCCGGCGAGCCTGCCGATTACGACCTCTACGAAGGCGGGCACGAAACGCCAACCGTTCCCGGCAGCCTCGGCGAATCGCTAGCGGCGCTGGCATCCGACTACGAATTCCTGCTGGAAGGCGACGTGTTTAGCGAAGACTTCATCGAGAACTACATCACCTACAAGAAGCTCAATGAGGTCGATCCGGTGGCGATGCGTCCGCATCCGTATGAATTCCAACTCTACTACGACGTGTAATCCGGTTTGGATTTTGGGAAAGAGAGCCGCTGCGAATGCGGCTCTTTTTTTTTGCGAAACTGTCCGATGGACTCAATGGGCGCAGCAACATGCTGCGTCCTATTTGTTGGTTGAGGGAAGTTTGATTACCTGTTAGCAGGTAAGAACAGGTAAAAGTTGGAAAGTGGTTGGTGATATTCGAACCAATTTCTAACCGTAGTTCGAGCAAAATCATGTTACAATTTAGAACTTTTGTTCTAACACATGAGGGGGGATTATGTCGAAAATGACCACAAATTCGGGACGGTGGCAACCGGGACAAAGCGGCAATCCAAAAGGCAGACGCAAACAGGGCGGAGAACTGGCGGAAATGCTTCGGGTGAAAGGGGAAGAAATCTTCACGATTGGCGGTGAGGAAATCACAGCGAAGGAAGCGGTAGCAAAGGCGATATGGCAGTTTGCGATGACGGGCGAGGTGTGGCTGGCGGGAAAGCACATGGTGGCGCAAAACGTTTATGAATGGGCAAGTGTGGTGAAGTGGCTGTATGCGCATCTGGATACGATGCGTAAGCCGGAAGCGGAATCCGAACCGGAGTTGATCGTGCGGGTGGTGCGCGAGGATTTGGGAGAGCGGATTTAGGTCATGGATGAGCCGAAGCGGGAATTGAAGGTGCGGTTGGCGACGTTGCATCCGGCGCAGGAGGAGATCGTGAAATCGCCTGCGCGGTTCAAGGTGCTGGCATGTGGGCGGCGG
>DATGQJ010000010.1:0-3248 GCA_035304265.1 Oceanobacillus sp. | reverse complement strand
AAGACTGAAGCGTGGTATGTGGTGTCTGCTGAACCCGGCGCAAAACTGGTCATCGGCGTTCGCCCCGGTACACCTCACGAGGAAATCGCGCAGGCAATTCGCAGCAACACGTTAGAAGAACTGCTGGTTTACGCGGAAGTCAAAGCAGGCGATGTGTTGTACGTCGCCGCTGGAACGATTCACGCGCTGGGTCCCGGCATTCTGGTCTACGAAATCCAGCAGTCGTCCGACCTCACCTACCGCCTGTACGATTGGGGGCGAATGGGGTTGGATGGCAAGCCTCGTCAACTGCATATCGAGAAGGGAATCGCCGTTTCCAATACCAGTTCATTGCCCACGATTCACCACACCGGCGGCGACGAATCGGCAGAGGTTGAAATCGTGCGCGGTCCCTTTTTCGTCACGGTGCTGCATCAACTCAACCCGCAAAACGGGGAAACTATCCAATTGAACACGGATGAGCGCATCTTCCACATCCTCACCTGCATTTCCGGTTCAGCAGCAATAGAACACGATGAGGGAAAGGTCGATTTAGCCGAAGGGCAAACCGTTCTCATTCCGGCGGCACTTGGACAGTATGCAATTCACGGAACGGCAAAAGTGCTGCGTTCGTGGGAACCGTGAGCGCTACGGAATCACGCGATTGTTCAACATTTCGTTGACGGCTTTGACCAACCGCCGCAATTCCGCTTCGAGGTCATCACTGATGCCGTCGAGAATTGCGGCTTCACGAAACATGTCCCGCGCTTCACGCATGTATTCCTCGCCCCGCCGCAGCCGGGTAAGCCCTGCTCGCATCTGAGTACGGGCATCACGACTGACGGGGCTGGTATATTGACCGGGGAAGTCCCATCCGTGCTGCGCAGCGACTTCCTGCAATCCGGCGATGAATTCGTCGGCAGTCTCGATTTGCATTGCCGCGCCGCGCTGAAGCAATTCTTGCAATCCAACACTCAACGATGGCTCTACCCCAAAGTCGAGCGTGGTAATGTCCTGATACCGCGCCACGACATCGCTTGACGATCCGGGCTGTGGGCGCAACAGGGTCTTTTGCGGGGAAAGTCCGGTGAACAACGAGTAGAGAATGCCCACACACAGATTATGAATGTCGGTGCGGAAAAGCTGTTCGGCTTCCTTCTGTGTTCCTTCGAGCAGGCGGGAACTGTTGAAGTCGATGATTCGGAGTTGTGAGCCATCCCAGTAAACATGCTCTAACTTGTGATCAAGGTAAATGATGCCGAGGCGATGTGCCATTCTCAGCAGTTCGCCGAATTGCAATGCCAGACTTAGCCCCTCTTCGGTAGGCAAACGCAGTCGCATTCCGAGACGGTCTGGGCGCATCAGGTAAAACATGTTTTGCGTGCGGGGCAGATTTTCCAGCGCCAGATAAGGACGCCAGCCAAGTTCCGCATAGGTCATGAGTTCACGTCCAAAGCCAAGCGTATCCTGACCGAAGGACACGATCTCGCCACTCGATGGCGCTTCGCTCGACGATTCCAGATAGCCACAATCGTGCAGGCGAACAACGTGTGGGCTGTTCACCAACTTCATGAGCAAATCAGCTTCATTGGCAAACGCGCGATATTCCCAACGCGGCTCATCCCCGTCCACCAGATGTTCGGCTCGCAGCACCTTGAAGGCGACTAACTGCCCGGTGCGTCTGTCCAATCCATCCAGCACACGCGCGTAATGTCCAAGTGCAAAGGTGTCGTTGAAATTGTCGATACGATATAAATCTGTCAGATTTGCCATGTGAGCCATCCATAAATATATCCCAAATCCGCGCGGTCATTTTGGGATATAACCAAGACTCTACCACCTAGAAAGACAGTCGGACAGGGTGGTTTTTACAAATCCACTGGTATGAATTGTGTCACAATCATGAAACCTGTGCTTGCGCCGAACTATAGCTTCTGTAGAATAAGATCACAGAGCAGCCATTTAGGAGTCCCCCCATTATGGGCGGTTCGGAGCGAGGAATCCATCTTAATACCAGCGCCAAGACCAACACTGGACAGGTGCGTGAAAACAACGAAGACAATGTCTATCTGTGGTCAAGCGAAGACTTCGCGCTTGCCGTGGTTGCTGACGGTATGGGCGGTGCGGCGGCAGGTGAAGAAGCAAGCCGTCTTGCCGTTGAAGCCATAGAAAACGGACTGAACCCTGAGCAAACCAGTCGTGACCTCATGGGTGACATGACTGCTGAACTCCTCGCCAATAAAATGGCGGAGGTCATCCGCAGCGGCAACATGAACATCGTCCATCGTGCCGCGAGCGCTCCTGAACTGCGAGGCATGGGAACGACGGTCACGCTTGCGCTGGTACGCGGGATGCAAGCCACAATTGCCCATGTCGGCGACAGCCGCGCTTATCTGGTGGATAGCCGCAATCGCCGCATTGTACAGGTCACAGACGATCACAGCTTTGTCGAGGCGTTGGTCGCCGCCGGACACCTGACCCATGAACAAGCGGAAGAGCACCCAATGCGGAATGTCCTCTATCGCGCACTTGGGCAGGCAGAAGACATTGACATAGACGTTTACGAGGTGCAACTGCACCCGAATGATCGACTCGTTCTGTGCTCGGATGGACTTACCCGACACGTAAAAGCGCATGAAATCGCTGAAATTGTCCTGAACAATCGCGCACCGGACATCGCCAGCCAGATGCTCATCGACCTTGCCAATGCACGCGGCGGTGAAGATAACGTCAGCGTGATCGTGATTCTGGTCGAAAAAGACACCCCCGATGAACATCAGCGCTCGGAAGACTCGACCATCGAGTTGAAACCGATCTCTTTGCCTGAAGAGGAAAGCCTGTTGCTGAAAGATAAGCAGTACGTCGAAGCACCGGGCGATGCTGAAGATACCCTTAGGGCAACCGATGTCGTCGATTCCCCCAGACCCACACTCCACACGAGTGAAAGTGGCGGCGAAGGACGCGACCCGCGTACTCCGTTGCAGTAGCACCCAATCTCCCAATCACATACGCGGGGACGACAGCGTAACGCAAAATTTGCGCTATAATTGCGTTATGAAATCGTTTGGCTATCACGAAGGATGAGGCATGTCCGAGCGTCCAACGACTACGAACTCAGAGCAAACCCCTTCCGGCTCGGACGGCGGTTGGAGTGTCCCCACAGCAACCGAAGGATGGCACGCGCCTAAGCGTGATGACGGCGGATGGCAAGCGCCAAAACCCAAGCCGCAAATGCAGGGATGGCGCGTTCCCACACTGCCTCAAAATCT
>DATGQJ010000009.1:0-8544 GCA_035304265.1 Oceanobacillus sp. | reverse complement strand
GTTGGTATGGGGAAGCGTCACTTCTTCAAAGCGATCATCTGGCGTGTCAAACTCGACTTGCTCAGGAATGAACTGCCAACTGTCGTTGAAGTTCCGAATAATCCTCATTTGCATTAATCCCAGTTTGAAAATAAGGCACATTTTTATGCGATATGCGCCAAGTCTATCTCAATCAACATGAGTGGTCAACACGTGTTGAAGGAATTTTCAGTACCCTTCCCTCGCCTGCGACGCGAGAAGGGCACGAAATGAGGAGATGTATGTCAGGGGGTCACTGCCCGCCGATAACCACCGGGGCTTCGGAAAATCCCCGGCGGATCAGGTAGGCGTAGGCGCTCTCGCGGTTGGAGAATTGAATGAACGTAGGACGCACAAGGTTGAACGCCAGCAGCGTGATCAGGCGGTTCAATTTGCTGGTGGCGACCACCAAAAGCGCGTCCAGCTTTGGATGATCTACGTATCGCTGGGTCGCGCGTAACTGATCGGCAGTTGAGTAGCCCGCGACCAAAGCCGACGCATCGATCAAAAGCACGATTTTTCGCTTGGATTCGGCAAGCAGATCGGCAACATGCTGGTTGATGACCTGCATTTCATCAGGCGATATGTTGCCTGATAAATCCAACTGAAGTGCTTCTCCAACAGCGTACCATGAAAAGGTGAAAGGCATTCGCTTAACCTTAAGACATCAAATGATTTTGTCGAGTTCGCGTCCCAGCGCGGTTGCATCAACCGGCTTTGGGAAGTATGCGACGAACCCTGCCCGGATGGTATCCTCACGCAGCTTGGACGTGTGATGCGCCGTCACCGCGATACAGGGAACCTTATTGGTGTTGGGGTTGCTCATAATATCGTCCAACAGTTCCCAGCCATCTTTGCCGGGAAGCGCCAGATCGATAATAATGGCATTATACTCACTTCCTGAATTCACGAGAAAGTGGTTGGCTTGCTCCGCGTCATCTGCTGAATCCACCTTGTATTGCAGATGTTGGAGCATCGTCGTGATCATTTCCTGCCCGTCGGGATCGTCTTCGACCACCAGTATACGTTTCTGCGTCACGATAACTCTCCTTAAATGTTCAGACTTTCCGCCAGTTCGGGTATGTCGATAAGCAGCTTCAACAGGTCCGCCATAAAGGTCGTGGCGGTCAAGGGCTTGGTCAGATAATTGTGGAATCCGGCGGCAATCGCGCGTTCCCGATCTCCGATCATCGCATGTGCAGTCAGCGCAATGACCGGAATTTCCGCCAGAGCACGGTCATTCTTGAGCGCGTTGATAAAGCCCCAGCCGTCCATCTCCGGCATCGACAAATCGGAGATGACGAAGCGGGGTTTCACCGCGATGACTTTCTCAAGCCCCTCTTTGCCGTTTGCAGCCGTATGCACCGTCGCCCCGTATTCGGTGAGGATGATCTCGGCAACCTCTAAGCTATCATCCTCATCATCCAGTACAACAATGTCCCAGCCTTCCAGTAAATTGCGCGGTATATCCATCGTTTGATCCTTCATGCGTACACCTTTTCTGTCTGAATTGGCAGCAGCACAGTGAAGGTACTCCCTTTCCCAACTTCGCTCTCTAGCGTAACAGTACCACCCATCTCGCGTACAAACTTCTGGACAATTGCCAACCCTAAACCCGTACCGCCGTAAACACGTTTTGACGACTGGTCAACCTGCCGGAATTCGTCGAAGATGAATTCACGTGCGTGTGGCGGAATGCCGATTCCCGTATCACTCACCTGTAACGCCATTTGCTGATCGCGGCGTTCCAGTCGAAGCGAGACTTTCCCCTGATGCGTGAACTTGAACGCATTGCCGAGCAAATTGGTCGCAACCTTGGAAAGCGCTTCTTCATCGCCGTAGATGGTTTCCGGCAAGTTGGGATCGATGAAGACCTCGAACGCCACGTCCTTCTTCTCTAGCACAACGCCCAGTTCGTCGCGCCATTTCTGTACCATATCGGCAAGCGTGATAGGCAGATGTGCCAGTTCCAGACGCCCGGACTCAATACGGGACAAATCCAGAAAGTCATTGATGAGGTTCAAGAGGCGCTGGCTGTTGGATTGCACTTTGGTCAGATAGCGTTCCGCCTTGTCGTTGTAATCAACGCCGCCCATTCGACTGAGCATAATGCTGCTGAAGCCCTCGATGGCGTTCATCGGCGTGCGTAGTTCATGCGACATGGTAGAGAGAAACTCGGATTTGAGCCGCGAGTTTTCTTCCGCAAGCCGCTTTGCCGCCTGCAAGTCCTTGATGAGATTTTCGCGTTCTTCGTTCGCCTTTTCGAGTTGGGTCACGTGCTCCTGCAAACCTTTCAACGTCTGGCTCAGTTGCGCCGTCATACGATTGAAGGTGCGCCCCAGAGTAGCGACTTCTTTTGCACCTGTTTCGTCGGCTTTCACCGTGAGATCGCCACCCTCGATTGCCTCAGCAACCTTGGAAATCTTCAAAATCGGGTTCACGGCGCGGTTGACCGAGAATGCCACGATAGCAGCGGCAATCAGCAGCGAGTTAATGGTGATGACCGCAGCGAGGCTGCTCAGGTCATAAGCGAGGGTCGTGGCGTTGGCATAGGTGGTTTCAGCAACCACGATCAGTTCCAATCCCTCAAGCTGAATCTTGTCCATCGCCAGAATGACATCATCGCCCCCCAACCCGGTATAACGACCATTGGTTTCAGGCAGATCGAAAACGGTTTGTCGCAATACCAGATTGGGATTGCGGTGGGCGATGACGACACCTTCGCTATCGACCACGTACACGTCTTCACCCTCGACAAGACCGAGGCTTCTGAGCACGGTTTCTTCAACGTTGCGGAATCGCACTTCGGCGATCAGCACGTTTCCGACTTCACCCGTGAAAAGGTTTTGCACCGGGACGGCGATAGTAATCAACTGGTCACGCGCCGACTGGTTGAAATGCACCGGACTGAAGCTAATGCTGCCGGTTTCTACCGCCTGCTGAAATAGCGGGTCGTCGGCACGGCTCACAAGGTCTGATCGGACGAGTTCACCGCGCGTCAACCGAATGGTTTCCTGTCCGTCGGCATCCAGCATCGCCACCTGATAATAGGCAGGCTGCCGGGTCAACAGCGTCAACAGAGCGTCCCGCTGTGCATCCTCATCCAGCGACGTTAAGCCTGCGACCTCGGTCAGCGTGAGCAATTCGTTTCGGCGCTCGTTGAAGAACGCCCCGAGACTAATAGCGGTTTGCCGTGCAAGTTGCTCCTGAAACTCGCTGGCTTGATTTTCGAGCGCTTCAAAACCGCGTCGCGCGATCAACGTACCCACGATCACGAGCGGGATAACGGTCAAAACGACGAACAAAAGGGTTAAGCGGGTGCGCAAACTGGTGAACATAGTATTTTCCCTTGTAGTCTCCGCCTGTGACGGCAGCTTGTGTCCTGCTTAACCGCCGAAATTCATTTCCCAATTATCGAAGTAGCCGGGGCGAACAATGAGATTCGCCTGTCGCAAGATGCCTTCAGGAATTTCAAGATTGATCTGAGCGGCGGCTTCGAGATTGATCATCAGGTAGTTTTCGGCTGTTTGAACGGGCAAATCCGCCGGAGACGCACCACGCAGGATACGGTCAACAATCTGCGCTGCCTGCGCTTCCGATGCCTGAATACTTGGACCGTAGCCCATCAGGTATCCGGGGAAAGCGTCATCCGTCACCCATGTGATTCCAATCTGGCGTTCCATCGAAACGGCTACCAGAGTTTCAGTGAACTGCGGATCGAACGGAACGAAGGGCGTCAGGAACAGCCAGTCCACTTCTTCGGGCGTGTTTTCCAACAGCATGAGGGCGCTCTCTACATCCGTGATCGGCGCGGGCACGACTTCGACGCCCAATTCTTCACCGACAGCTTCAACCTGTTCGCGCACGGTTTCCGCTTCGCCCGTCAACGTGCTGTACAGATAATAAACGGCGTCGGTCTCAGGGTAGATTTCCGTCAAAATCTGTAGACGGCGTTCGTGAGGTCGGTTGGTGATCGTGCCGGTCATATTCCCGCCGGGGGTCACAAGGTCTGCCACCGCCCCCGTCGCAACCGGATCGTCCGAACGCCCGAAGACAATGGGAATATCACCCGTCATACTGCTGATATTCACGGCGTCGGTATCAGTGTTGACGACGATAACATCCACGCCCTCAGCCACTATCGCCTCGACCTGAAGGTTAAACTGCTCCACATATTCTTCCGGGGGAACATCTGCAAGGTCGAGCAGGCGGTAGTTGACGTTTTCGCCTTCTACGTAACCGAGTTCCTCCATGCCCGCCTTAAATGCGTCGGGGAAAAAACTCAAATAGGCGACGGTATAAGCTCCCTGAGCATGGATGGCTCCCGAAATAATCAGGAGGCTAATTGCAACAAGGAGGATTTTGGTGTACTTCATACTCGCATTCCTTCATACATATACTGTGTCGTGCTTCAGAATCAGATTGCTAATGTCTGAGTGTTACTCGGATACGTGCATTCTTGAAACCATCTGAAACTCAAGCAAATATTACTTCGGCTCACTATCCATGTTATATGCTGAATGCCAGTTGTGGATTCGGTAATAGTGTGGAGAAATCATGAAGAACGTATATGTGCCAGCGTGTATCCTGTAAGCGCTGCACAAACACTCGCTATGGACGCGCGGGGCTGCCATCCGGCAGGCGCGTTTGAGTCCACTGCTCCACCACATCGGTGCAGGGATATTTGGCGGCGAGTTTCTCGTCAATATCAATGCCGAGTCCCGGCTTGTCGTTCGGATACATATAGCCGTCGCGCACTTCGGGCGTGCCGGGGAACATTTCATAAACCAACTCTGGAAAACGACACCATTCCTGAATGCCGAAATTCGGTGCCCATAGATCAAGATGCAAATTCGCCGCGTGTCCAACCGGCGACACATCGGCGGGACCGTGCCATGCCGTGCGAATGCCGTACATATGGGCGTGAATCGCCGCGTTGCGTGCGGGCGTAATGCCCCCCATCTGGCTGATGTGCATTCTCAGAAAGTCGATCAAGCGGCGCTCAATCAGGCTACGCCATTCGAGCGGATTATTGAAAAGCTCGCCCATCGCCAGCGGCGTCGTACAAACGGCGCGGATGTGGGTAAACCATTCGATGTCTTCAGGCGCGAGCGCATCCTCAAGAAAGAAGAGATTGAACGGCTCAACCGCTTTGGCGAAATTCACCGCGTCAATCGGCTGCAAACGTTCGTGTATGTCGTGCAGCAGTTCGATCTCGTCACCGAGCGCTGCCCGCACGGTTTCGATCATCTTCAGCATGTTGCGCATGTAAGCGCGTGGGTCGTAATAAGCGCCATCCAACGCGCCCTGTGGTCGTAAATCGCGGGCGTGTTTGCCCCCGTACCCGCCCATTTGCACCCGAATGTAGCGATACCCCTGCTCGATGAAGCGCTGCGCGTTCTCGATGACTTCCTGCGCGTCACGCCCGTCGGCGTGAACGTAAACGGCGGCGGCTTCCCGGCATTTGCCGCCCAGCAGTTGGTACACAGGCATGTTCGCCAGCTTGCCTTTGATGTCCCACAGCGCCATGTCTGCGCCGGAGATGGCATTGCCCAGCACCGGACCGTTACGCCAGTAGCCGTTGACCATCGCCATTTGCCAGATGTCTTCGATACGGTGAACGTCTCGTCCAATCAGGAACGGTTTGAGGTGATGCTCAATCGCAGCATGAACGGCGCGGAATCGCTGCGTGAAGGTGGCACAGCCCAATCCGTAAAGTCCCGGCTCGGACGTGATGATCTTGACGACCACCAACCGTTGTCCCTGCGGCTGCGTCAGAATGACTTGAACGTCCCGTATCGTAATTGCGGTCATGACGGCTGTCCCTGAATAGCGCACATTGACTTTGACAATAGCAATCTTCGTTGTCAAGTGATCGCGCATGAGGTGTTGCAAAAATTTGCAGAAACGCGAATCCCACATTATCTTTACCTGTATGTACAAGTAGATACAACATAACATGGAAGACTTCGCATGAACAAAGCCAGCGACATCCAGCTTTACCATGACAGTTTTGTTTCGCTCCATGTGCAACTCCACAATCAACTGCGCGAGTTGATTGTCTCCGGGCGCTGGCAAGGTGGCACGCGCATCCCTTCAGAAAACCAACTCACCAGCCATTTGAACATCAGCCGGAGCACGCTCCGGCTTGCGCTTCAACGGGCGGAACTCGAAGGATTGGTCGAGCGTATTCCGGGCAAAGGCACATATGTCGCCCACATCGCTCAGAAGGAAAGCCAGCGGCGGCTGATCGCCTTCATGACCTGCGGCTTCGACTCGGAGACACATTCGATGCTGCTCAACGGCGCGGAATCGGTTGCCAAAGCCAACGGGCATCGCATCATCTTCAGCAACGCGCAAAGTCGGCAGGAAGAAACCGACATCCTCAGACGCTTCCGAGAAGATAACGTGGTTGGGCTGCTGCTGTGGCCCCACGCCAACGCCTCACGTGCGCAGCGAGACAACACCATCCCATACGAAGAAATCGGCGTGCCGATGGTCTTGATGGACAGGCAGATTCACGGTCTTGAGTGTGACTGCGTGACCAGCGACAACTACGGCGGCGGCGTGGCAATGATGCGCCACTTCCTCGAATTGGGACATCAGCGCATCGTCTTTTTAAGCCATCAGGCAACCGAACTGCTCACCTTCAAAGAGCGTTACCGCGCGTACCGTGATGTCCTCACAGAATCGGGTTTGCCAGTGTCAGAAGCGTGGCTGATCGGTCAGCCCGGAAAAGAGATCGGTGCCAGTCTCGCGCTTCGCGCTTCGCTTGACCCCAACAGCCTTGAGCTACAGCAAATTCGAGATTTGATGCTCAACGCCAATCCGCGCCCCACCGCAATTTTCGCCCTGAACGACTATCTGGCGGTGCTGGCAATGCAGGCGATGAGGACGCTCAATCTGCCCGTGCCGGACGCGGTTTCGATTGGCGGCTTCGACGACATCGATCTGGCGGCGCACCTGCAAGTGCCGTTGACGACAGTAGCACAGGATTCCTTTGCGATTGGCAAGCTGGCGGCGCAGCGATTGATTGACCGACTTGAGGGTTATTCGGGTCCTGCCCACTGTGAAATCATCCCTACCGAGTTACGGATTAGGAGTTCGACAGGAGTAGTTGTAACCGCTTGAAAGGAGGTGATGCGCATCGAGAGACTCAAAGTAAATCCATCCATTTAGCGTAATTGTGTGAAATTAGAGAGGAAAGCATCATGGTTATTCAGTTAGTACGTATTGGTTTAGCATTTCTTGTCACACTTTTACTCGGAACGGTGGTCACAGTAGGTGTCACCGCACAGGACGTAGCCCGCGAAGACACCGTAATCTTCGACATTGACGACGCCGCCGTTCCCAACCCCACCAACTTCAACTTCCGAGTACCCGGCACCAACCGCAATCAGGGCGCTCATCAGGCGATGTGGGAACCGCTGTTCATCCTGAATTACGAGACTGGCGAAATCGAACCCTATCTGGGAACGAGCTTCGAGCCAAACGAAACACAGGATGTCTGGACGCTGCACATCCGTGAAGGCGTCAAATGGCAGGATGGCGAGGACTTCAACGCCGACGACGTTGTGTACACGATCCAATCCCTGCTGGACGACGAAACCGGAACGCTGGCGGATGCAGCAGTGATGCAGCAGTGGGTCGAGAGTATCGAGAAGATCGATGATCTCACGGTACAGTTCAACCTGCTTGCGCCCAATCCGCGCTTCCAACTCGACTATTTCTCGGTGCGTATCTGGGGAAGCGTGATCATTCTGCCGGAGCACATTTGGGCGGGACAAGACCCCTACACCTTTACCTTCTACGATGAGGAGCGTGGTTGGCCCATCGGGACGGGACCCTACAAACTGACCAGCGCCAGCCCGACGGAATTCATCTGGGATCGGGATGACAACTGGTGGGGTGCGCAGACCGGATTCCACGAACTGCCCGAACCGCTGCGTTTGATCTGGCAGATCACCGGCTCCGAGGAAAACAAAGCGCTGCTGATGTCGAACAATCAACTCGACAGCGCCATGAACATCACGCTCGGCGCATTCGAGGCGATTCAGGCGCGTAACCCCAACGTTCAGGCGTGGCACGACGATCTACCCTACGCATGGGCAGACCCATGCCCGCGCCAACTGTCCTTCAACACCACCGTTCCTCCGTGGGATGACCCGAACATGCGCCGCGCGGTCAGCCTGATCATTGACCGTAACCAGATCATCGAAGTGGCATACGAAGGCACGTCAACGCCGTCCTCGACCATGTTTGTTCAGTACGGTGGTATGCAGCCTTACATTGACGCCATCGTCGAGGCTGGCATGGGGATTAGCCCCACCGCCGACGTTGCCGCAGGTCAGGCATTGATTGAAGCCGCTGGCTTTACGATGGGTTCAAGTGGTTTCTACGAGCGTGACGGGGAAGTATTATCAGCCGACATTCTGGTCAACAACAGCACCGCCGAATATACCCGTACCGTTGACGTGATTGTCGAGCAGCTTCGCGCCGCCGGTATCGACGCCCCCTCCCGTCCGC
>DATGQJ010000008.1:0-5472 GCA_035304265.1 Oceanobacillus sp. | reverse complement strand
GACGATACAGGGTACGCCCAGCTTGCTCAGTTCATCGTCTATCTCGTCTTCCATCGTCAGGTTGATGGCGACGATCTCAACGCCCATCTGTGCCAATGAGCGGATCACGCGCAGCCCTACGTGCCCAACTCCTAAAACGATGATGTGATTGCGATACGTCGAAGCCACTGCTTCCTCCCATGCGCGTCTGCGTTCGCCACGATTGAAGAACAGCCGCACGAAATCCACCGCACCGTGCCCGATGATGTAAATGGCAATCGGCGGCATGATGTACCAGAATGCGACCAACTGAGGCTCACGCGGCAAATCCGTGACCGATTCCAGCACCATCAACGACAGCATCAGATACGGTAGATCGACGTAGGGCAGACGCGGATAACCTGCCTGCACCAGCAGTTCACCGTACAGCCATCCGCCGCCGAGCGTGGCGATCAAGAAGACCAGAAACGGGACGCGAAATTCTTGCCACAATGCCGACGTATCACGCCAGAGCGCACGTAGCATCCGGGAAAGTCGTGTGATCCGTCTCTGACCACGCGGCAGTACCAGTTGGACTCGTGCCACTGCTCAACCTCAATCCTGCGTGAATAATGGGGAGACTATAGCATATTTTATCGCTTGCTTCCCCCTAATCCGTAGGAGGTTTTGGATAATTCGTGATGATAGAAGAGAGACTAGTAAAACTTCATCACAATGTCGCCGATGACGTTTGCCGCCTGTTCCGCGCTGCCGACGGCATGGAACATATGGCGGTATATCTCGCGCAGCTTGAGCATGTTCACCACGTCTTTGAGGTTGCGTGGTTCATCGAACAGCTTGGCTAATGCTTCGGCATACAGCGTTTCCATCTGATTTTCGATGGCTTTCACGCGCAGCGCGTGAGTATCCGCCACGTTGGGGTGATGTTCCAATCGCTCGATTGCCAGCCGGATTTCTTCGGCGCAGTTGTGCAGCAGCGTCGCCATGGTACACAGGAATTGGTTGGGCATCACGTCGAGGATGTCCATTTCGTTAGTGGTGGAGTAGGCGTAGTCCAACACGTCGTCAATCGCACGCGAGAGGGCGAACAGGTCTTCGCGGTCAATCGGCGTGACGAAAGTGCGGTTGAGTTCATCGATCATCATACGCCGAATCTCGTCCGCCTCTTTTTCAAATGCCTGCACAGCCTTGGCGTTCTTCTTGCTCGGCTTGTCCATGTATTCCAGCAGCGCCTCGGTGCCTTGCACGACGACCACCGCTTGCTCACGCAGCCGTTCGATGAAGCGGTTCGGGCGGCGCTTAAAAATGCCGCTCAAGCGCTGTTTGGTTCCGTTGAGTAGTTTCATATCACCGTTCCTTCGATCAGGAGGTATGCTAGCGCCCCGATCAATGCCGAAATGGGCATGGTCAGCAGCCAGCCTACCGCGATGTTCTGCATCACACCCCAACGCACCTGTTGGATGCGATCCGCGCCACCAGCGCCGACAATCGCCGAGGTGATCACCTGCGTCCCGCTGACCGGTCCGCCAAGCAGCGATGCGGTGGTGATGACCGCGCCGGAGGCGACCTGCGCACTGAAGCCATGGATCGGGCGGATTTTATAGAACTTGCCGCCAAGCGTGTGGATCAGCCGCCAGCCTCCGACGATCCCGCCAATCGCCATCCCCAACGCGCTAACGGCGATCACCCACGTAGGCGCATCGGTCAGATGCAGGAAACCTGTAGCGATCAATCCAAGCATGAGAACGCCAGCGATTTTCTGCCCGTTGTTCGCGCCGAAGGAAATCGCCATCAACATCGCCGCCAGAACTTGCCCACGCTTGAACCATTGGTTAATACGGGGCGATGCCGCGCTGCTTAACCAGTAGAGGATGCGCACCACCCAGAAACCGACGATCATCCCCAGCAGCGGAGACAAAAAAAGACCTGCCAGCGCCTTGATCAACCCGTCGGGGATGAGGGCAGGGATGCCATAGCCCGCCAGCGCCGCGCCCACCAGCGCCCCGATCAACGCCTGCGAAATCGTAGAGGGAATGCGCAGCCACGTCGTAATGATGCTCCACAAAAGTGCGCCGATGAGACCGGCAATGATCACATGCACAGTGGAGGCTTCGGTTGTGACCAACTCATTGACTAGCGTATTGGCGACGGCAGCGCCAAACAGAAACGGTCCCACACTCATGCCAACGACTGCCATCAACATCGCCTGACGCGGACCCAACGCCCGCGATGAGATCACCGTTGCAACGATGCTGGCAGAACCATGCACGCCGATAAGATAGGCGCAGGCTAAAACCAGCGCCAGAATAATGACAACCGAGGGAAGCATCCACGAACATCCAGGATAGAACGTTAAATCAAAGTTAAGCATACTTTAAAAGATTTAACAATTCAAGAATGTAAATCGCAATATTTATCTCGGCAAAATTAACCAATTATGCGCCGGGATATGGTTATTTTGACCAAAGGGAAACGTGAAATTTTAGTATATAACCCCATTCCTTTTGTGAGATTGTGCTAATAGACTTTGGGCTTTGGTATTTTCATTCTCAGTGAAGGGAACCATGACCACAACACTCCGTAACTTCCTCGAAATCCCCTATGAGCAGCTAGAGGAATTGAACCTCGAAACCAAAGCCAAGCGCATGGACCGTGTGGCTCCTGACAAACTGCGCGAGGAGCGCATGAAATACCTGACGGACGAGAAGGGTATTAAGGCGGTCACGGTCTGCTTCAGCGACCTCGAAGGTCGGCTGCACATGCTCGATTACGACAAGAAGTTCCTGCTGAAATCGGCGGATAACCTCACCTTCGATGGCTCGTCGGTGCGCGGTTTTTCGCAGCAGTCGGAGTCGGATTTGCGGCTTGGCATCGACTGGGGCGCTTTCTACTGGCTTCCTTCTGACGTTTTCGGACCCGGCAAGGTGCTGGTCTTCGGCGAAGTTCTGGAACGTGATGGCGGGCTGTATAATGCCGATCTCCGCTCGGTGCTGAAGAAGTACGCCGCCGAACAGTACGAGAAGAATGGCTATACCTTCAACATCTCCAACGAAATCGAAGGCTTTGTGTTCCGTGGCAGCCACGCCGAGCAGCGCTACGTCGAAACCGGGACGTTCGAGTTCGTCTCGATTGGCGGCTACTACCACTCGCTTCCCGGTGACACCCTGCGTACCTTCATTGACCGCGCGGCGGAAGTGCAGCGGGCGATGGGCTTTGCCAACGAGAAGGATCACCCCGAAGTTGCGCCTTCACAGTTTGAAATGAACTATGGCTATGCCGAAGCGGTGGTCGCCGCCGATCAGGTACAGCTTTACAAGTTGATCGCCCGTCAGGTGGCGCGTCAGCTTGATCTCACAGCGTGTTTCCTGCCCAAGCCGGTCACAGGCGTGAACGGCAACGGAATGCACACCAACATGTCGGTTTCTCAAAACGGAACCAACATGTTCTACGAGAAGGACGGCAAAGAGGGGATTTCCTCGTTCGCGTGGGACTTCGTGCAGCGCATTCTCAATCACGGGCGTGAAATCTGCCTGATTCTCAATGCCAGCGTAAATGCCTATCGTCGCCTTGACCCGCACTTTGAAGCGCCCAACCAGATCAAGGCGTCGCCGATTGATCGCGGGAGTATGGTGCGTATTCCTATCGGCAATTCAAAGTCGGCACGTGTGGAAGTGCGCTCGATTGCGCCGGATGCCAACCCGTATCTTGCCGTTTACAGCCTGTTCAAGACCGGATTGGAAGGCGGCAGCGCCACACCGAGCATCAGCCCCGATGCCATCCTGCCTGACAACATCTACGACGCGATTGAGGACTTTGAAAACAGCGACTACATCAAGTCGCTGCTGGGAGCCGACATCAGCGAGCGTTACGCCAATCTCAAGCGTGCGTCGGCTGACCGCTGCCCGCGTTTGCTCGGCAGCCGGATCAAACGTCCTGAAATTCAGTTCCACCACGAAGTCACCAATCAATCGCTGTGGAACGACTTTTAAGCCGATAGTCGATTGCAATTGCAGGGCGCACAGACGTGCGCCCTTTTTCGTCTCACGTCAGGCATTCAAAGCGCGGGCTGCACGAACGTCATCAGCGGAAGCTGCCCACGCAAACCAATCAGGGAATGCCCGCACGAAACGCGGTAATCCCTCAACCGTGACCCCGTACTCGTTGATCGCCTCGTCGTAGCTGATGCGCCCTGCCCACAGCTTGTAATAAGTCGCCAAGTCCGCCGTGACCAGCACGTTGACCTCGTAGCCGGGATCGGTCAGGCATATGGTCACATCATCGCCGTTGATCACCAGCCAGAAGGTGTCCTTTGATGCGCCGTGAAAATTGTATTGGATGGTGATACGCTGTTCGGGCAGTTGATCAATATTCACGCGGTTGCGCATCCACCACATCAGCAGCACCGGATCGAGGTCTTCGGGCGTCGGGTCGCCGAATGCCCATTTTGCGCCCCAGACGACCAACGCGCTCACAACCTCCAAGAGTTCGTGCCCCGCCTGTGTAAGCTGATATTCTGTCGTCTTACGACCATTCCCTGTCAGGCGCTTTTCAATCACGCCTGCTTGCTGTAACTGCTTCAGCCGTTGCGCCAGCAGAGGTCTTGAGATTCCGGGCAGACCCCGTTCCAGATCGTTGAAGTGGGTCATTCCACAGAGCATGTCCCGAACGATCAGCAGCGTCCAGCGATCTCCTAGGATTTCTAGCGCCTTCGCCATCGGGCAGTATTGACCGTATTTCGACATCTGCCTATCCCTTTCGCCTGTCCAGATCAGTTTAGTTTCTAAACTAGTCGGCGGTCAAATATCGCCTTACCTTTTGGGCATAGGCTTGATCTTTCAAGGAGTTCGAGATGACCGAGCGTTTTGAGACCATCATCGTTGGCGCAGGGCAAGCCGGACTTGCCATCAGTTACTACCTGTCCCAGCGGAAACGCGATCACGTTCTCCTCGAACGGCGCAGCATTGGAGAAGCGTGGCGCAGCGAGAAATGGGATTCGTTCACGCTGGTCAGCCCCAACTGGACGCTGCAACTTCCGGGTTTTGCCTATGCGGGTGACGATCCCGACGGTTTCCTCTCCCGTGATGCCGTCGTTCACTATCTGGAAGATTACGCACGTCTCTTCAATCCTCCGGTGCGGACTGGCATCGAGGTTACGTGTCTTGAAGACGGTTTTCGAGTTCACACCAATCAGGGGATGTTTGAAGCGGCAAATGTTGTGATCGCCACCGGACCTTTCCAGAAGCCGAACATCCCTGCTTTTAGCACCAAGATCGCGTCGCACATCCACCAACTGCATTCGAGACAGTATCGCAATCCACAAGCGCTGCCAGAGGGAGCCGTGCTGGTGGTGGGCAGCGGGCAATCCGGCTGCCAGATTGCAGAAGAACTTTATCAGCAAGGACGTAAGGTTTACCTCTCCACCGGAAGCGCGATCCGATTGCCACGCCGCTATCGGGGCAAGGACATTTTCTGGTGGGCAAAGGAACTGGGCAT
>DATGQJ010000007.1:0-7445 GCA_035304265.1 Oceanobacillus sp. | reverse complement strand
TTTGCGGTCACGGATGCCCAACAGACGCGGACCATAGGCAACGTTATCGTAGATGCTCTTGGGGAACGGGTTTGGCTTCTGAAACACCATCCCGATACGACGGCGCACTTCCACCGGGTCTACGTTGTGTCCATACAGGTTCTGGTTGCGGTAGATCACGTCGCCCTGCACCCGTGCGCCGGGGATCAGGTCGTTCATACGGTTGATCGAGCGCAGCACCGTACTCTTGCCACACCCCGACGGACCGATGAACGCGGTGATGCGCTGGTGGGCAATTGGCAGGTTCACGTCCTTGACGGCGATCTTGTCGCCGTAGTAGACGTTGACGTTACGGAGTTCGATAGCATAAGCGCCGTTCATGCAGTGAGTTTCCTTCTAAATCGCTGTCGCAGGATGATCGCGGTGGCATTCATCGACAACAACATGAAAAGCAGAACGATGATCGCGGCGGCGGCAATCGAGCGAAATTCCGGCTGTGGTCGCGCCGTCCAGTTGTAAATCTGGATCGGAAGCGCGGTGAATTTCGAGAGCGGGCTGCTCGGATCGGTGATGATATAGGTCGAAGCGCCGATCACGATCAGCGGCGCGGTTTCGCCGATTGCCCGCGAAAGCGCGAGAAT
This sequence comes from Oceanobacillus sp., assembly GCA_035304265.1. Taxonomy (GTDB): domain Bacteria; phylum Chloroflexota; class Anaerolineae; order Aggregatilineales; family Phototrophicaceae; genus Flexifilum. The sequence continues at coordinate 6,825 of DATGQJ010000007.1, read as the reverse complement.
TGCGCCGGTGAGAATGCCGGGCATGGCGGCGGGTAACACCTGATTCCAGACGGTTTGCCACTTGGTTGCGCCCAGCCCGTAACTCGCCTCACGAATGGATGACGGCACAGCGCGGATCGCTTCCTGCGCATTGATGATGATCACGGGCAAAATCAGCAAGCCCATGGTCAAGCCTGCCGCCAGAACGGTGCGTCCGCCGAGCGCCCCGCCTGTGAATTCCGCCAGTGTGCGCACGAAAATCGCCAGACCGAGCAAGCCGTAAATGATCGACGGAACGCCCGCGAGATTGCGGATATTGGTTTCAATCAGGTTGTTGAGGGGCGTATCGGTTGCGTATTCTTCCAGATAGATCGCTGCGCCTACCCCCACCGGAAACGCGAACAGGATGGTGATCACCATCACCCAGATCGACCCCAGAATCGCCGTGCGGATTCCGGCAGCGGCGGCGTTGCTGGACATCGGCGTGGTCAAAAAGGTGCTGTCAATCCACGAACGGAACACCAGCCGCCCTTCGGGATATTGTTCGGCGGCGATTCGCTCGATTTCGGCACGCTGCGTCAGCGAATCCCACAGCGTCCACACCCGTTCCGCCGAGATGACCACCACCTGATCTTCAACCAATGCGACCAGCGCCTGTGTCGAGAGATTGTCTCTCAGGATTTGCGCCTGCTGTTCCGGCGTGAGTTCTCGAATGGTGAGGTTTTCGGTTCCCTCAGGCAGAATGTACCCGCTCATCAACGTTCCCAGCGGCAGCGAGGTAAACGACGTGCCGGAGTCAGGGGCAAGCGAATCGCGGATGTAGACGGGCAAACGTCGGCTCTGATATTCCAGCAGAATGTTGGTGAGTTGTTCCTCGCTCAACGCATTGAGATCGCCATCCGGGGCAAGCGTGGTTGGCGAGACTTCAAACCCTTCGATCACGTAACCGAAGGCAGAGTTGACGATGTTCAGAAACAGCGCGATCAGCGCGAGGATGGCGACAGTCGTGGACAGGCTGAAAAACCGCCGCCAGATGTTCCCGCGTAAATGGCGGATTTTGAGGCGATTCTTGAACGCGGCTTCGTCGTGAACTGCCATCGTCATTGATACACCTCACGGAAGCGTTTGCTGATGCTGCGGCTCACCAGATTGAGCACCAGCGTAAAGACGAACAGAGTTAAGCCAATCGCGAACAGGCTGTTGTAGTCAATCGAGTTATAGCTGAGGTCGCCGCCGCTGATACGGGCGATATGTCCGGTCATGGTTTCGCCTGCCATGAACGGATTGAAGCACGATTGCCCGATCACACAGGGACCTGCGCCCGCCGCAAGCGCTACGATCATGGTTTCGCCTACCGCGCGGGAGACACCGAGCAGAAACGCGGCGATAATGCCCGATAATGCGGCGGGCAGCACGACCTTGATCACCGTCTCGAACCGGGTTGCGCCAAGCCCGTAAGAGGCTTCGCGCAGCGAGCGCGGCACAGCGGTCAGCGCGTCCTCGCTCATGGAAGCAATCGTCGGCAGGATCATGATTCCCATGACCAGCCCTGCCGAAGCGTTGTTGTAAATCTGCACGGCGTCCTGACCAAAAATGCTCCGCAGCAGCGGGGTCATGAACGTCAATGCGAAATAGCCATAAACGACGGTAGGAATACCGGCGAGCACTTCCAGAATTGGTTTGAGGGTTGCCCGCACGTTGGGACGCGCATACTCACCCAGATAAATCGCCGCGCCCAGCCCAAGCGGGAGCGCGACCAACATGGCGACGAAGCTGGTGGTGATGGTGGCGCTCAACAGCGGCATGATGCCAAAAACGCCCGACTGTGGCTGCCAGCGCGTCTCGGTGAAAAACTCCACCACATCCACCGCGCCACTGCTGAAGAACAGCAGCGATTCGCGCCCCAGCACCACGACGATGCCGATGGTGGTGAAGATCGATAGAACGCCACAGAGCAGCAAAAAGACCCGGATGATCGCTTCACCGGGGCGGGTTCGTTTTGCCAGATTAATTTCGATGTTTGACTGGCGTCCCAGTCGAGCATCCAGAATGTGTTGTGCGCCGCCGATTTCCAATTGTGACTCCATCCGCAATGTATATCCTCGAAATTGCAATCTTATTCACAACTAGAGGGGAGAAGGTTCGCCTCTCCCCTCAGAATTACCACACTCACCCACCGACAGCATCCAGATACGCCTGACGCGCCGCGTTTTGCGCCTCGATGCTGGCGGGGAAATAACCGACTTCCTCAATCACGTCATTGATATTGGTCAGATAGAAGTTGATGAACGCTGCCACCTGCGGCTTTTCCGCCATGATGGTCGCGTCACTGTAGATGAACAGCGGGCGGGCGAGTGGATACTCGCCACTCTCGGCGGTTTCGGCGTTCGGCTCGATCCCGTCAATCGCCACTGCCTTCAGGGTATCCGCGTTCTCAACGTAATAGGCGAAGCCGAAGTAACCAATCGCGTAGGGGCTGCCCTGCACACCCTGCACCAGTACGTTGTCGTCTTCGCTCATCTGAATGCCCGGTACACCGATGATCGCTTCTGCCGCCGCCGCGCCGGGGTCTTCAGCATCCTCGAACAACGGCTCAAGCACCGCTTCTACGAAATAATCGAATGTACCGCTGTCGGTGCCGGGGCTGAACGTCTGGATTGGTTCACTGGGGAAGCTGGGATCAACGTCATCCCATGTGGTCGCCGCGCCGGAGAAAATCGCGCCAAGTTGTTCCAGCGTCAGGCTCTCCAAAAAGTCGTTTTCGCTGCTCACGACAACGGTGAGCGCATCCGTCCCTACGCGGAATTCAATCGGGGTGCGTCCGATTGCTTCACATGCCTCAATTTCATCTTCTTCGATGGTGCGGCTGGCGTTGGCGATGTCGGTTTCGCCCGAAACGCAGAAACGCTCGATACCAGCGCCGGAGCCGATGCTGTCTACGGTGATTTCACCGAGGAAGCCTTCTTCCTGAAAGAGTTCGACCATTGCTTCGCTGACCGGATAAACGGTTGAACTGCCAGCGGTGATGATGTCGCCGTCTATGCTCAGGGGATCGACAGCGGGAAGTTCAATCAGTTCGTCGGTGGCATCCTGAGCGGATACCGCCAACGGTAGAGCAAGGGCGAGTAGTGCAATGATCAAGAACAGTTTACGCATCTTTGTACCTTCTCCTGCATCTAAGGGTCACAGAAACGAAGCGCTTCTGAGCATTGATGCTATCGGTACGTCTTTAATAGCGTACAAGATGCGTGTTAAGAAAGAAGGCGGGGGAATTTAATGCGGACTTAACATTGAGGGACTTCTCTAAACAATACGGGCACAAATCGCCGAAAATTCACGAATTTCATATTTGAATTGAGCGAAGACGTTGGAAAACGGTTGGGGAAGTTCAAACCAACTTCTAACCGTGCAGAGCCAAGATAGACTGTAGAATTTATGTTCTATCAGAAAGAAGCGTCTTTCGTGATCAATCCCTTTCGGCGTGAATTAGCACAGATGTGCTATAATACTCACCGTAGCGCAGCCCAATACCCGACGTTACACTTGTGTAGAGAGGCATACGGGAGACCTTCGATTGACGACGTTGAAGCGTTTGGGCGTGCTGGCGCATCCGGTTCGCCCGCAGACTGCGCCTGTGGCGGATCACATTGCCGCCACGCTGAAAGCGCGTGGATTGGATGTATGGTCGTTTGCCGATTGGGAAGAGGATCAGGTGCTGCCTCATCTCGCCAAAACCGATATGGTGATCGCCATTGGCGGCGACGGCGCGATGCTGCGTGCCGGACGAGTCTGCGCACAGAGCGAGGTGCCGGTGCTCGGCGTGAACATGGGGCATCTCGGCTTTTTGACCGAAGTGCAGGATTTGAGCGCGTGGGTCGAAACGCTGGATACCGTACTTTCAGGCGATTACTGGATTGAACAGCGCATGATGATCCGCGCAACCGGATGGCGTGATGGCGCACAACTCTTCGCCGCCGACGCGCTCAACGATGTGGTGATCAGTCGCGGGACGGTGATGGGAATCATTCAGGTGGATACTTACGTGGATGGGGATTGGACGACCACCTACAACGCCGACGCGCTGGTGATCTCGACGGCGACAGGTTCGACGGCATATGCGCTGGCAAGCGGCGGTCCCATCCTGCCGCCGGAACTGCGCAACATCCTGCTGGTTCCCGTCGCGCCGCATCTGAGTCTGGATCGCCCGATTGTGCTGCCGGAAGGGGCAACCGTAGAGGTGGTGGTCACGGAAGACGTGCGCACCCAGACCGTTGTCGCCGCTGACGGCGCAGCGTTGGGTGAGTTGCTCGCGCATGACCGCGTGCGCGTGACCGCAAGCGAGCGTGTATGCCGCTTTGTCCGGCTGCGTGAAAGGAATTATTTTTATCGTTCGCTGCTGGATCGTTTAGAGCCGCGCATCCCCGTAGCGCCCCGGCGGGACGAGGTTGGATGATCGTGAATCGGCGCGTCTGTAGAGTGGAAGCGTGCATGGCTACTTTTTACGTTCCACTTTCCCCATTTGACTCTATCCTAGAAAGAACATCGGTGAACATCTAAGGTTATCTATGGCAACCCCTGATCTGGATTTAACTCCAACCGAAGAGACCACGTACTGCGCTGTCCACCCAGACCGCGAAACCGGCTTGCGCTGCAACAAATGCGGGCGTTATATGTGCGTGCAATGTGCCGTGCGTACCCCTGTCGGCTACCGCTGCAAGGAATGCGTGCGTGGCATCGAGGATAAATTCTTTCAGGCAACGCAGTATGACTACATCATCATCGCCGCCGTTTGCGCTGTGTTAGGCGGAATCGGCGGTGCCATCGTCAAAGCGATTGGCATCCCGCTGTTGTTCATGCTCATTCTCGGTTTGCCGATTGGCGGCGGCATCGCGGAAGTCGCGCTGCGGGCAATCCAGCGGCGGCGTGGTCGCCAATCCGCGCAAATCGCAGCGGCAGCGACGGCAATTGGCGGGATCATCGGCGCGACCATCTACGCTTACATCACCATCAGCAACGCCTACAATCAGCTCGCGGCGCAGCTACCACCTCAGGCACGTGGCGACTACGCCGACTATGCGCCGACGTTCGATACCGTGTTCAGTTTCGTGATTAACGATATAGGGCTGCTCGTCTTTGTTGGTATGATCACGTTCGCCGTGTACGGACGCTTCAAGATGCGGATGTGACGTGCCCAATAGGGCAGTGTACAATAGATCGGGCGCATGTTTGTGCGCTCTGCGGAACATATACCATTGATAATGAGACGGGTTTGCGCGAATGCTGGACGAGATACGCATTCAGAATTTTGCCATCATCGACAACATTGAATTGACGTTCGCATCCGGCTTGAACGTCATCACAGGCGAGACCGGAGCGGGTAAGTCGATCATTGTCGATGCGGTGGAACTGCTGCTCGGTGGTAAAGCCGATGCGACATCTGTACGGGCAGGCGCAGAACGCGCGATTGTCGAGGGTGACTTCCGACTTGACGAACGGGCGATGGCGGCGATTCTGCCCATCCTTGAGCGTGAAGATTTACTGGTTGAAGGCGAACCGCCGAACATTATCACTATTTCGCGTGAGGTACGCGCCAACGGACGTTCTTCCGCGCGGATAAACGGAATCACCGTCAATCTCGAAGTCCTGACCGAGATTGGCGATCATCTGGTGGACGTGCATGGGCAGAGCGCCCATCTTTCGCTGCTCAAGCCTTCCACGCACATTGACCTGCTGGATCGCTATGCCGATTTGCTGGATGCGCGGGCGGCGATGGCTTCGATTGTCAACCGTCTTTACAACGTTCGCCGCGAGATCGGGCATCTCATGGCAGACGAAGCGGCGATCAAGCGCCACGCCGAACTGCTGCGCCACGAGATCGAAGAGATCGACGCCGCCGAGTTAGTCCCCGGCGAAGATGAAACCCTGAAAGCCGAACGCATGAGGCTTTCTAACAGTGAACAGTTGGCAAAGCTCTCCATCGAAGCGCTGCAACTGCTGCACGGCGACGACAACGCGGAAGGGCATTTATCGGCGCTCGACCAGTTGATTCAGGTGTCGTCGCTGCTGGGCAAGCTCTCCAACATCGACCCCGATCTTAAAGAAGAACACGATCTGGCGGAAGAAGCGTGTGCCACCGTCGAAGAACTGGCGACGACGCTGCGCCGCTATGCCGAGCGTGTGGAGTACAACCCTGAACGCCTCAACGAAGTCGAGGAACGGCTAGAGCTGATTAACACGCTCAAGCGGCGTTATGGCATGACGATTGAGGCGATTCTGGAACATGCAGATCGTGCGCGTGAAGAACTGAACGGCATCGAACACAGCGAAGAACGGCTCGAAGAACTGCGCAAGCAAGAAGAGTCATATCTGCGTCATGTCGGCGAACTGGCGGAGCGCATCAGCCGGGCGCGGGTTGCGGCGGCGCGTCGGTTGAGCGCCAGCATCGTAGAAGAACTCGCTGATTTGCGCATGGCAAACGCACGTTTTGAAGTTGAAATCAACCGCCATGAAGACCCGAATGGTTGTTACGTTGGCGACAAGCGAATAGCGTTCACCGAACTGGGTATCGACACGGTGGAATTCATGATGTCTGCCAACCCCGGCGAACCACTGCGCCCGCTGGCGAAGGTTGCTTCCGGCGGTGAGGCGGCGCGTATCATGCTTGCTCTCAAGCGCGTGCTCACGCTGGCAGACCAGACCCCTACCCTGATCTTCGACGAAATCGATCAGGGGATTGGTGGACGTGTGGGCAGTGTCGTCGGCGAAAAGCTGTGGGGATTGACCGGAATGCATCAGGTGATGGTGGTGACGCATCTGGCGCAGCTTGCAGGCTACGCAGACCGCCAT
>DATGQJ010000006.1:0-2408 GCA_035304265.1 Oceanobacillus sp. | reverse complement strand
GTTAAATAACGGCGTAAAGCAAGCGGTGATCACCAATATGAAAGGGCTGCAAACACACGGCGGCACCGTTTTTATCACTGAGGCACACGCGGCAGAAACTTTACCGTAAGGGTTAATTGAGAAATGCGCGTGGCATGAACGAGAGTGAACTGCTGGAAAAACTGTTCGGCTTAGTTCGAGACCTGTATACCGATAAGCAGGCAGACGAGATCATTCAGTCGTTTGAGAAGGTATTCGCTTCACATGAAACCGAAGAAGAAAGGCAGGAACTTCTTGAATACTGGCTCGATTTCTATCGCCTGCAAAAGTACAAGCGAATCAAGAAGCGCCGTCGCCCGACCATTGAGGAGCGAATTTCGGCGTGTTCGGCATGTGGCTATCCCTCGTCGCATCGTCATCACCTATGGGACATCGCGACACATGGCGAGAATGCGGTGACGATTCAGTTGTGCGCCAACTGCCATGAGCTGCACCATCTCATGTATAACGCGCTCGTGAAGGAGTCGGAGTACAGCCGCAAGATCGTCGATCACGTGCTGTTTTCCGGCAAGGTGAGTTACGACGTGGTGGAGAAAATACTGGGCTGGTGTCTGGCGACCATTCGCTACGAAGCAAGCAACGGTTGGCTGGATGGCAGCAAAGGCTCGAAAGAGTGGGTAGAAGCACGCCTGCGTTGGTCTGAGTATCTCCAATCTCAAGGGGCGCAGGCGGTAAATTCATAATTTCGGCATCAGCATGGTCAAACAAATGAAAGGCAAATCAGCGTGATTGCAACACAGCACCCAACCATACAACTTGAAAATGAGCATCTTGTGCAATCCTATAAGCGTCCGCCTTTTGTGCTGGTGCGCGGTGAAGGCGTGACTTTGTACGATGCCGATGGCAACGCCTATCTTGATTGGGTGGCTGGAATTGCCGTGAACGCGCTGGGCTATGCCGACCCTGAATTGACGCAGGTGATCCAGCAGGCGGCGACGGGTTTGATCCACACCAGCAACCTGTATTACACCGCGCCGCAGGCGGAACTCGCTGCGCTGCTTTGCGAAAAATCGTTTGCAGATCGCGCATTTTTCACCAACAGCGGCACCGAGGCGAATGAAGGCGCGATCAAGTTTGCCCGCAAAGTTGCTTATGACAGCGGCAACCCGGATAAAACCGAGATCGTCGCCTTCTCCCATGCCTTTCACGGACGCACGATGGGGTCGCTGGCGCTGACGCCCAAAGAGAAATATCAGGAGCCGTTCAAGCCCCTTTTACCTGATGTGATCATCGCTGAGTACAATGATGTTGCCAGCGCCGAAGCCCTCATCACCGACAAAACCTGCGCGGTCTTCGTAGAGCCGGTGCAGGGTGAGGGGGGCATCCATCCCGCTACGCCGGAATTCCTCAAGGCGCTGCGTCGTCTTTGCGACCAGCATAGTGCCCTGCTGATTTTTGACGAGGTTCAGTGTGGCATGGGGCGCACCGGAACCCTCTGGGCGCATGAGCAGTTCGGCGTCACCCCCGACATCATGACCCTCGCCAAGCCGCTTGCTGGCGGGTTGCCTGCGGGCGCAATCTTGACGACTGAAGCCGTCGCTTCCCACATTCACCCCGGCGATCATGGCACGACCTTCGGCGGCGGACCCTTCATCACCTCGATAGCGAAATATGTGGTCGAGCGTATCAGCCAGCCCGAATTTCTTGCGCATGTGAACGAAGTCGGCGATTACCTGATGGAACGTCTTCAGGAGATCAACAGCCCTCATATTAAAGAAGTGCGTGGGAAAGGTCTGATGGTCGGCGTGGAATTCACGCTGGATGTCGCGCCCATCATCGAAGCGGGTTACAAACACGGGCTGATCATGGTCAACGCCGGGCAAAGCGTCATCCGTTTCGTTCCGCCGCTGGTCGTTCAGAAACAACACGTTGATGCGCTGGTCGAGCGTCTGACCACCATTCTCGCCAATTTATCCTGACGGACAGCGAGGCGTCACGAATGACCGACGTAAAACCCACCATCGAAAGCATACCCGGCTTCAAAGTCGCGGGTGTCCATGCCGGATTGAAAGCTGAAGGTGCGCTCGATTTCGCCCTTATCTACAGCGAAACCCCCTGTGTGGCGGCAGGGGTATTCACCACCAATCAGGTGAAAGCCGCGCCTGTGCTGGTCGATCAGGAACGCCTGCAAAAGAACCCGACCAGCATTCGTGCCGTCGCCATCAACACCAAATGCGCCAATGCTTGCACCGGACAGCAGGGTATCGACAATGCCTTACAAACTGCTCGTTGGGTCGCGGAACGGCTTGGCTGCTCCGAAGATGAAGTGCTGGTCATGTCCACAGGCGTGATCGGCACGCAGCTTCCGATGGACAAAATCCGTCGCGGGGTTGACCTTGCCGTTGACGCGCTCGGCGATAACAACTGGG
>DATGQJ010000005.1:0-4857 GCA_035304265.1 Oceanobacillus sp. | reverse complement strand
GTCATATTCTGCGGACCCTGCACAACCAGCGCAGAGGGCGCTTCGATGCATTCCGTCCCGATGCCGGTGCGGAAGTAAAACGCCTGCATCGGGGTGAAGGTCATTTCCCCATAGACAGGCAGTTCGCTCAAATCATCTTCTGAAGTGACATCCGCAATCGAGATCCATCCGGGAAGATCGTTGTAAGCGGTGCGCAGCCATTCACCATCTTCACTGATGGCGTCGGTCAGGAGTTCCGAGCCAACCGGAATCACGTCCATCACGTCGGAGTTGGCGATAGGATACTGGTAAAGATTCGTCTCAGTCTCCACCAACAGCGTGAGCGGATCGCCGGACTCGAAAGCCTCATCCTCCGGTACTGCGTTTTCGATTTCGGCGTCACCGATCAACAGAAAGACCGCGTTTTGCCCCGGCAGCACGCCCGGTAGACTTGCCTGTAAGTTGATGATCGCGACACCCCATTCATTGCTTTCTACGTTCATCGGCGCGGTGCGGATAGTCTGCAACGTGTTAATCGGCGCACGGTCTGCGGGCTGGACGAAGGACGCCTGCACCTCAGGATCGGAAAACGTCGCGTTGACGCGGAACGTGCCATAGCAGGCGCTGTTGCGCCCCAGACCTTCGCAGTTCGTGCCAAGTGCGTTGATTGCCTGCTGAACCAGCGACGAACACGTATTAGAGCCAGTCTGCGCATAGCTGGACTGGCGCGATAACCCCGTAACCAACAACAGAACAATAGGGATCAGGAAGAAGAGGCGTCGCATCAGCATGGTTCCTTAGTATCTATAAATGAGCTTTGCGTTCATTTTGCATTATATGAAAAGGCGATTAATGTGCAAAGTTTATTCCGGTCACAGCTTACACACCGAACGAGTCGCCTTCGACAGAAGGTGCGCGGCTCCGCGCACGCCGCCTCTAGAGTGGAGATTTTCAGACAGGCTTCAGTGGACATTGGGCTGTTGTAATGGTTCGCTGGGCGCACACATAGGTGCGCCCCTACGCGGCGGATGTGCAAGGATGCTTCGCTTGGGGAACACACAGGTTCGCCCCGATAAGACCCGTTTGTGGGGCAGACCTGCGTGTCTGCCCCGGCGCATATCTGAGATTTTTCAGATACGCTCTAGGGTGCGAGCGCCCTGCCATTTTCCACAAGCAGTGTCAACTCACCATTGACCGAGTTGTAACGGTAGATTCCGGGTGAGATGCCTTCGTCCTCCGGTCCCACATTGCATAAAACATCGCCATCAGATAGCACCTCGAAGCAGTAATCCGCTTCCTCTGGCAGTTCAATGAGTTTCTCGTCCGCATAGCGATACAGATAGAATTTCTGCAACCCTTCTGTCACGATGAAGCCGCTGTCGCTGTAGTAGATCAGGACGAAGAGGTACCCTTCAGGCACGTTATCCACCACCAAACGCTCAGAGGCGAAATCCCAGACGCCGTAACCTTCTGGTTCTCCTGCTTCGTCCAGCGTCAAAACCAGCATATAGCGCTTATCAGGTGAGAAGAGTTGTTGCAGTTGCTGCCCGAGATTTTGCGGGAAATAGCCGCCTATCGAAACCGGTTCCGCAGCTTCCTCAAGCACATAAAGCGTATCGTCATTCAAAACCAGCAGGTGTTCGGCATCAGGAACCTCCAGTGGATTCTGTACATCATCGCCCGGTGGCGCGTTAAATGTTCGCTCGTTTCTCTCCGACAGGGAGATCAGGGTGATAGGGCAATTTAGGGAACAATTTACAGGAAATACGGCTACATGATCACCCACCATCCGCGCAATTACCTGATGATCCTGAGTCGACTCCGCCACGATTTCGCTGTTGCCCATGGTATCGAGCAACAGGAACGTTCTTATCCAATTTCCCTCAACTTGATGTGCCTCATAGACCAGCCAGTGTTCGCCAAACGTACCGCCCTGCACGACCGGGTAGCCCTCACCGGAATAGATGATTCTTTCTTCGCCTGTTGCCAGCGTTCTCTCGCGTAGTGACCACACCCGGTCCTCGCCGGAATCATCAAGGGAGATATAACGCAAGAACGCACCATCTTCTGAAAAATGCGTACTGCCAACATTGAGGATTATCTTATCTTCCCCTAACAGGTCGAGCGTGCCAGTGTTGAAGTCGGCAAGGAAGCCAGTCGCCCCGCCCATATCATATGTCGATGCGAACACAGCATACTGATCATTGAAGGCGTGCAGGTAGTATGTGGGTTCAAGGTCTTCCAGTATTTGCGGGTCGAATGTCGGTGTGATCAGGCGGGCTTCGTCAGGGGTAAGAAAATATATCTGCGGGTCTCCCTGAATGCCCCTCGCGACCACGCCAACAGCATTGCGGCGATCAATTCTTCTCAAGTGCGTAACTTCATCAAAGCCAGCTTCAAGCAGCACGCGGGTATCGCCATTTGCAGTATAGGCAAACACCTGTTCATCAGCGGGATTCCAACCGTAATACCATTTCTCATCCTCTTGCGCTGAGGTAAAAAGAGCCAATCCTGTGATCAGGATCGGCAAGCATAGGAGACGAATAAGACGCATGGGTTCCTCCTGAGCAATCCGTGCGTATTCAGCATATACTGGTTTAAAATAATCTGCACAACATGGGATGGGTAGATAATGGCGACCCAATTTTGTCATGCAACGATTCGCTCAGTCTCGGACATTTCCCACGTGAATGTACGTTCGGGACCGGGTACACATACTGAGATTCTGGATACGATACAGGTGGGTACGTCCGGGCTGCGCGTCTTAGAAGTGGAACCCGATGGGCGCGGTGCAAGCATTGGAGGGCGGGTCTACCAATGGCTGCGGCTGGAACTGCCCTCTGGCGGCACCGGATGGGTGCGTGACGATCTGGTGGAAATCGCGGGGGATTGCAGTGTCTACGGCTACGGCGTGCTGGCGATTCCCGTTCGTGCATCCAATCTTATCCGTACCGACGCCGACATCGACGACGAGCGCGAGCGTAAAGCCGCATTCAACATCACGTCCAGCTTCGAGGGAGAAGGATACGGGACTTTTCAAACCTACGATTCGGGGATTATCAGCTACGGACGTTTTCAATGTACCCTGACCTCCGGATCGCTGGAACAACTGCTCCTGCTCTATTTACAAAAGGGTACTGGTTTCTCGGCGGATCAACTGCGAGACCGTTTCATCAAGCGGGTGCGACAAAAAGACGTAACGCTGCGTGACGACGAAGGCTTCAAAACGCTTCTGCTCCGCCTTGCGCGTGACCCTGCCATGCAGGAAGCGCAGAATGAATATGCAACCACTGCGTTCTGGAATCCCGTGTTACGCGGAAGCATACTGCCGCGTGGCATCAGTACCCCGCTTGGAAAGGCGTTTGTATTCGACACCGCGATCCAGCATGGTAACTGGGGCGCAGAGCGCGATTACCTGCGTCCGGCAGAACAAACGTTGGGCGCTACCATCAAGTCCAAATTAGGCGAGAATGGGCTGACCGAACAGCAGTTGCTCCGCAAGGCGGCGGAATTGCGGCGGAATCGCCTGCATATGCTTGCGGCAACCAAGAATCTACCCGGATTGCGTCCACGTGGGGATTTCTGGGTACGAATCATGGACGAGGGAGACTGGGACTTGCAGGGCGACGACCTCGGCGATGTCGAAATCAAAGAGGGGCGCAGAGTGCAGGTCAGAGAACCATAGCCACAATCGCGCGAAAATCGAACTGTGCTATGCTGGAAACACAGTTGTAGGAAGGTTCAGGACAATGGAAGAGATTATTCGCACGGGCGATCAGGTACAGTTCATGCCAAATTTTGGGGCAGCAGTCCTGATGGCTCCCGCCATGACCACGATCACCGGATCAGCAGCGACGGTTTCTGTCGCCGGGATGACTGCCTGCGTACTGGGGGATGAAAAGACTGTTGTATTGCCCGGCATTCCCTACGTGTCAGGGAGTTTTGTCACCCCCGGCGTCTGCACGCTCACCATTCAGCAGCTTGGCTCGGATCAGATTTCCAAGAAGACGACCATTGGCGGCAAGCCTGTGATCGTCAAAGGCACGACCTTTACCGCGAAAATGCAGGTGATGACGCCAGCGATGCAACCCAATCCCCCAGCCCCACCGATTCCCGATCCGGTGGCAGTCAATATGGGAACGGGTATGTTCATCACCACCAATGTCACCGTCAGGGATAATGGTTAATCCTCTCGTCTGAACATTCCCCGGCAGCAACAAGGCGGGTCGCACACCCGCCTTTTTCCTTCCATCAACGAGGTTAGCATGAGCGAATTGAAATTGATCATCCAACCCGATGAAGAGGAAGTTGGAGCCGCCGAGGTTTTCGTTGACGGTAGTATAGGTGACAAGCCATATCGTTTCCTGCTTGATACCGGCGCGGCGCGATCCTGCGTCACCCTTGACGAGTATACGAGCCGGTTTGCCGCTATCGAGAAGAAAAGTTCATCGGGGGTATTTGCGAAAAGCAGTGATGAATTGATCACTGTGCCGAGCATCACCGTTGGACCTATCTCAAAGCAAAATTTCACCTTAGCGCGTACCGCAGAAGGTGATCCTCACATCAAAAATCTGATCGGGATGGACTTGCTCAAAGACTTTTGCTTCCACTTTTTCTTCGATGAGAATCGAGTTTCCGTTGGTACGAGCGATGACTCTGGAACGGAATATGCGTTTCAAGACCTGCGATTTGACAGCAGGTTTCATCCATACGTTGAGGTTCAGTTCGGAAGCGCAGTCGCCAACGCCGTCTGGGATACGGGGGCAAGTATCACGGTGGTAGACAAAACCTTCTTGGAAAAACACTCGGATTTCTTTGAGCCAGCAGGTCATTCTACCGGAACCGACTCTACAGGCGCGTCGATGGAAACCCCGATGT
>DATGQJ010000004.1:0-2172 GCA_035304265.1 Oceanobacillus sp. | reverse complement strand
TCGCGATCTTCGATTTTCTCAACGAATTTGCGGTCACAGAGCCGTTGTAACGCGCGGTCAGCCGATGCTTTGTGGTCTGGGATGCGGACACCGTCGCGACTGTGCATCATCGAAAGCACAGTAAGGACACGGCGTTCGGCTTTAGTCAGCTTCATTGTGTTGCCCCCGGAACAAACTGCGATGAAAAAGCCTGATACAGCTTACGCCATAGAACAGCATAACGATTATATTTCTATTTGGCAATTACAAACATTATGCTACTCAAACAACAAACATTCCTACATTGAATGCCCCGATTCGCGTCGTTCGCAAAGATCCATACAATACAGAGTAATAGATTGATCTACCTGCGCGGTGCCCCTGGAGATGTCACAATGCGTCGGAAATATGGCTTTCTTCGGTTCGTTATTACTCTCATTCGTGTGATCGGCACGCTGGTTTTCATCGGTGCGTTGGTGGCAGGTGTGCCACCTATTCTTTACGGGATTTCCAACCCACAGGCGCTCGCAACTGCCGAAATCGCAATCTTCGGTCCATTTCTGCCGGGGGCAACAGCATTGGGCGCAGGCGTCATCACCGTTTTGATCGGGCTGCTTTATGCGATCACCATCATTGCAAGCGGCGAAATCATCCGTGTGCTGATCGATACCGAGCAAAATACTCGTGCTACAGCGGCATACATGCGGATGCTGGTCGGAAGACGGCGCTCAAAGGCGCGACGACGAGTACCTCAATAGCAAATGTACGTCATGCAGTGATAAAGGGCAGACGGTCGTCTGCCCTTGTTCTATTTCATTCTCCGAGTGCGTCCCAGACTTCGAGCTTCGCTTTGACGCGGCGAATGACCTCATTGGTGAAATCGGTCGTGGTCGATTGCCCGCCGAGATCGGGAGTGCGCACGCCGTCGTACACCGCTTCCATGACCGCCTCGTAGATGGCGCGGCTTGCCTCTGCCGCCTGCTCGGTCTGGATATAGCGCAGCAGCGCCGCGCCAGCAAGGATCATCGCCATTGGGTTCGCGATGTTTTTTCCTTGCAAGCTGGGCGCTGTTCCATGCGGCGCTTCGGTCAGTACCGTTTTCACTTCAAACTGATCGCCCATCGAAAGGATAGTAGATTCAGCGCCTGCGATGCTGCCAAACATCTTGATCACGAGGTCGCTCAGGGTGTCGCCATCGCGGTTCAGCGCAGGGATCACCAGCGGTTCACCTGTGGTCTCCAGCAGCAGCGCGTAGGTGGCGTCGATCAACTGGGGGTCGTAAGGAACATCGGGGTAACGTTCATGGGCGGCATCAAGTTCTTCTTTGAAAATGCCTTCGTACACCGGGCTGACCGTATACTTGGGTCCGCCAAACACTTTCGCTCCAGCGCGTTTGGCATAACGGAAGGTGAACTCTGCCACTGCACGACAGACGCGGCGAGAGAGCTTGCGGGTGCTGTACGCCACTTCGTCCAGCCCGGAGCCTTCACGCCACTCTTTCGCGCCGTAAGCATCTTCCACCGCCATACGCACGACGGAGATGGGCGCGTAGACACCCGCAAACGGGCGCACCGCCGGAATGCGCCGTCCGGTACGCAGAATCACCTGACCATTGATCAATTCGCGGAGAAGCGCATTTGGGCTGCCTACGTCGTCTTTTGCAGCGGGCGTAATGGTGGCGGCTTTGATGCCAAATCCGGTCTGCTTGATAAAATCGGCGGCTTCATAGACGATCTGGTTCTTGGTTTTGCGCCGGTTTTCCAACGAGAGATCGAAGGTTTTGAATTCGAGATCGCAGCGAATCACCGCCGGATCAAGAACCCGCAGCGCCTCGTCTAGCAGTTCCTGTCCGGTTTCGTCGCCCTGCAACACGGCAATAACTGGTTTACTCACGGAGATATTCCTTCGGTAGATACACCTGTACAGAGATTGTAGAGCAGAACAGCGCGGAATAAACGCGCAATTTGCGGTATGATAATGGCTTTGAGTGGAAAGTATAAAGCAGCAAGTGAAAAGTGGGGTAGTCTTGCGCTCTGCTTTCTGATTTCACTGGATTGAGGAGAAATGCCTGTGAAAAAACAAGTTCTCGCCTTTTTGCTCGCGGCGATCTTCGTGCTGTTTTTCGTCGGTTCGTCGCGTACACTGGCACAGACAGATACCCCAACCGGACCCAGCAACGATGTACAGGGTTAT
>DATGQJ010000003.1:0-2447 GCA_035304265.1 Oceanobacillus sp. | reverse complement strand
AAAAAGTCCTTGTGACCTACGCCTCCGTAATGGGTTCTACCACAGGAATCGCCAGAGCAATCGGCGATGAAATTCGTGCGGGCGGTGCAATCGTACATACTCTTCCCATCAACCAAGTCGGCGCTGTTGGCAATTACCGCTCAGTCATTCTGGGTAGCCCGCTTTACGAAGGGCACTGGCTTGAGCCAGCGACTCTGTTTCTGGAACAACATCGAGACTTTTTGAGCAAGATACCTGTTGCGTTGTTCGTCGTGGTTGCGAACCCGCGCGAAACTGTAGACGATAGACGGATTCGCGTGCATCGCTACCTTGATCCCATGCTTCAAAAGTCGCCCGAAATCAAGCCTGTTGACATCGGCATCTTCACCGGCGCATTCAATAGCAGACAATGGGCGCTGCCGACACTTCTCGCCTACAAAGCGCAAGGTGAACTTCCGCCGGATGGCGACTACCGTGACTGGAGCGCCATACGCGCATGGGCACGGCGTATCCGCCCACTGCTTCTTCCTGAAAGTGCCGCAGCAGGTCAGTAAAACAAGGGGCGGGAACCTACAAATTCTCGCCCTTTCCTCTATTTCTTTGACGTGTAATGGTTATATCTTGCCTTTTGTAGCGACACGGCGTTAATATTCCGTCACCCTCTACAGAACAACTGTAAGTTATCAGGAGTGATTTTATGGTGAAGCAGTTGAAAAACTACATTGGCGGACGCTGGGTCGAAGCAAGTACCAATCAGTACACTCCGGTGATTAATCCTGCTACCTGCGAGACTCTGGCAGAGTGCCCAGAATCGACAGCGGCGGATGTAGATGCAGCGGTGAAGGCAGCGCAGGAAGGCTTCAAGGAATGGCGCAGCACGCCCGTCCTCAGCCGCGCCCAGTATATGTATCGTTACAAAGGGCTGCTCGAAGAGCGATTTGAAGACATCGCTCGTGTGGTAGTTGAAGAGAATGGCAAAACCCGTGACGAAGCACGCGGTGAAGTGCGGCGCGGCATTGAAAGCGTCGATTTCGGCATGAGCGTCGCCAGCCTGATGCGCGGCTATAAAGTAGAAGATATTAGCTCCGGCATCGACGAAACCGCAGAACGACAGCCCCTCGGCGTGTTCGCCGCGATCACTCCGTTCAATTTCCCGATGATGGTGCCATTGTGGTTCCTGCCCACGGCGGTTGTTTGCGGAAACACTTTTGTCCTCAAACCGTCGCCGCAGACGCCCCTGAGCGCCGAACTTCTTTACGAACTGCTGGACGAACTCGACCTGCCGGAAGGTGTGGTCAACCTCGTGCATGGCGGCAAAGAAGCGTCAATGGCGGTCATGGAACATCCGGGTGTCGTCGGCGTGTCGTTCGTCGGCTCCAGCCCGGTAGCGAAAATCGTCTATGAAACCTGCGCCAAACACGGCAAACGGGTTCAGGCACAGGGCGGCGCGAAGAACTACATCGCCGTGATGCCGGACGCCGATATGCAGGCAAGCGTCGCCAACATCATGGGATCGGCATACGGCTGCGCGGGACAGCGCTGTCTCGCCGGGTCGGTGGTGGTGGCGGTTGGCGAAGCCTACGAACCGCTGAAAGAGGAATTGATTAAGCGGGCAAGCAATCTGCGCGTCGGTTACGGACTCGACGAAACCTCGCAGATGGGTACGGTGATTTCCCCTGCGGCAAAAGAGCGCATCGAAAGCATGATTGAGCAGGGAATCGCGGAAGGCGCAACGCCGGCGCTGGATGGGCGAGGCAAGCAGGTCGAGGGCTTTGAAAACGGGACTTTCGTGGGACCCACGATTCTTGCAGACGTAAAGCCGGACATGACCGTCGCCAAAGAAGAAATTTTTGGACCGGTGCTCTCGCTCATGTACGCGCCAGATTTCGACAGCGCAGTGGAAATCATCAACCAGAGTCGCTACGGCAACGCCGCCAGCATCTTCACCAAGAGCGGCAAATATGCCCGTGAATTCAAATATCGCGTGGACGCGGGCAACATCGGCATCAACGTGGGCGTTGCGGCGGCAACGGCGTCGTTCCCGTTTGGCGGCAAGAAAGAATCCTTCTACGGCGATCTGCACGGACAAGGACCCGATGCCATCGAGTTCTTCACAGATCGCAAGATCGTCATCGAGCGTTGGCTATAACATCGACAGGACTTACGCAGCTTCTCAATGCGTGAGCCTGCCCGAAATATTCGGCACTGAGGACAGGTTACATACCGTCCTCAGTGCCAGACACACATGATTACTTATACGGACTCGCTTGAAGGGATTACTGCCGATCATCTGCGTGGCGGGTTTTTCGAGGGGTGGCAAAACCCACCCACCCCGGAAACCCATCTCAGAATATTGAAGGGAAGCAGCGCGGTGGTGTTGGCAGTGGATGATGGGCACGTCGTCGGTTTTATCACGAGCATCAGCGACGGCGTTGCATCAGCATATATTCCCCTTCTGGAAGTCTTGC
>DATGQJ010000002.1:0-2610 GCA_035304265.1 Oceanobacillus sp. | reverse complement strand
GGCAATCCCGCACAGGTGATTGAGCGAAAGTAACTTAACTTCCCATGAAAAATTACCCCTTTCTGTACAATTTGCGGTAACATAAAGATGTTTCTAACGGCATAACAGATAGAGGGTATCATGGCGGCTAAAACGTCAAATCTGCTCAAAGCCGATATCGGTCTCACCGAACGGCAGCGTGAGGCGGTGGTTGAAATTCTCAACGCCCGTCTCTCCGACACTGTGACGTTGTATATCAAGACCCGCAAGTATCACTGGAACGTGCGTGGAATCGAGTTCGCCCAACTCCATGCGTTCTTCGAGGAGCAGTACGATAAACTCGCCGAAGCGATGGACGAGATCGCCGAGCGCGTGCGGCAGTTAGGCGGCATCGCCTTCGGCACCATGGAAGAATTTCTGCGCACAACTTCGCTCAAAGAGCAGCCCGGCGTGAATCCTTCCGCACAGGAGATGATTGCCGACTTGCTCCAAGATCACGAAACCATCATCAAGCAGCTTCGTAAGGACGTGGACGAAACGGGCGAAGAACTTCACGACATGGGGACAAGCGACTTCCTGACCGCGCTCATGGAAGCCCACGAGAAAATGGCGTGGATGCTGCGGGCGCATCTGGAAGAGTAATGCACCCGGTTTTCTTGGAGAGGCGTTCCTGTGAACGCCTCTTTTGTTTTGTGACATTCGGCGCTTTCGTGCGTTTTTTCTAGTAGATAGGACTAGCGTACATCCCTGACCCTAGTCCCAAAAGCCGCTCTATCTAGACAATTCATTTATATAATCAGGGATGTTCGGTACTAGAGTAGGAACGCTATGGATAACTCACTTGCACTGTTTACTTCAGAAGCGACCAGACATTTGCTGGTTTCCGTCCTGTTGTTTGGCGTGTGCATGGTGATCGCCGCAGTCAACATCGTCCACTTTCACCACCGTCGTTCGCGCTGGCAGGAGGCGCTCGCCGCATTCGTCGGAGCAGCATCCCTGCTTTTGTTGGGTTTGTACCTCGTTGGTTATGGCTTGGATTTCCTTCAGGGCATTCTTCTGTTGCCGTCCAGCACTCCTGATTTGTTTACCCTACATTCGTGGCTGGTATACAGTTCGATGATAGCCATCGCGGGCGCGGTTGTGTGCGCTTTCTCCGGCACACTCGCGGCATACAATATCGTCCGTCAGACCGCGCAACCTGCGCTGCACCGCGTCCATGCGTAATCGTTCAAGCTGACTGATGACGTTGGGGAACAGTTGTCTGTTCCCTTTTTGTTTGCCTCTCCCCAACCAGACCTGCTATACCCACCCCCTGAATCAATCGCTATACTTCCCCCGATTGTGATTTGTATCACACAGGAACGTGAGAATGCCTCTTGTTGTTCTCTTCATCTTCGGAGCGGTAGTGATTGGTGCGGGCGCGATGCTGTCACCCGCGTGGCCCACCAAGCAGCCGCGCATAGGTTTAATGGCAGCTTTGTCGTTGGGTTTGGTGACAGGTGGGGCGGTCTTCTGGGCGATGCTTTTCGGCTGGAACACGCTGGTGATCGATTACCTGCTGTTCGCGCTCGTGACCAGCATCTTCCTCTTTGGAACGCTTTCCTACGGGCAGCGCCGCGCCGAGAAACGCGGCGAAGAACTGGCAGATGCCGATCAGGGCTGGCCCGGTCCCGTCGATTTGATGTTGTTTGCTTTCGCCGCGCTGGTGTTCATTCTTCCGGCGCTGGCGCTGCCCGTGCCGTTGGACACCGACGCGCAGGGCTTCGGCTATCTGGCATTACTGGCACGGATGGGCGGCGGATTCTTCAGCCTCGCGCCGTTTCACCCTGAAATCAGCTATTTATATGCGCCCGGTTTCACCGCGCTGACCGCCTATTTGAGTCAGCAGCTTGGACAGGGCTTGCACCACGTACAACTTGCCGTGAGCGCGGTGCTGGCATTCATGCTGGTGCTGCTGGCATACGACTTCGGCGCGGAATTTCAGGATAAGCGCTTAGGACGCGCGATGGCGCTGGCGATGATCGGCGGCATGGGATTGTTCACCGCCTTCATGGACTCGCACTATACGACGCTGCTGGCAATGGTCTTCGCCTTCGCCTTTTTGATCTTCGCCCTGCGCTACTTGAAGGAAGGATTGCCCGCCGATGCGATTGCCGGTGGATTGATGCTTGGCGCGGTGGTGTTGTGCCATCCCGATACCACCATCATTCTTGGCTTGGGCTACATTCCATGGCTGCTGACCATGTGGCTCGGTCAGCCGAAGCCGACACCCAAACGCTGGCTGGTGCTGGTGATCGGCGTTCCGCTGGTGGCGATCCTTGGTCTCTCACCTTGGCTGCTGAACGTCCGTGAACTGCTTGGCTCGGAGATCGTCTCACCCTTTGAACGCGACCCGAACCATTGGCAGGTGATGCTTTTGTATCACGGCATCTGGATCGTGCCTGTGGCGATTCTCGGCGCGATCATCGGGCTGCGCCGCCGTGACCAGACGGCGATTCTGTCGGTAGGCTGGCTGCTGCTCATCATCGACTTCTCCACGACGGGCATTCTGGAAAGCCTGTTTGGTGATCTGCTGGCTCCGGCGTTTCGCTTCGATTATCCATTCAGCATCGCGTGGCATGGTCCCATCAT
>DATGQJ010000001.1:0-3852 GCA_035304265.1 Oceanobacillus sp. | reverse complement strand
GCGGGGCGAGACGCCATCTCGCCCCATTACCCCTTCACGTAGGACAGCTTTTCGGCGATTTTGCCGTCTCGGATGCGGAATACGTCCACGCCCCGAATGTGCCCGGTTGAACCCCAACGATAGCGCCAGCGAATCACGCCTCGATCAGCGGCGGCGAAACTGTCCTCGACCTCGAAATATGCTTGCGGCGATTCGGTAAACAGCCGTTCCCAGAAGGCGCGGACGGCTGCCTGACCTTCATATCGCTCGCCATCCGGCGGCGGGTAGGTGTTCTCGAAGATACAGTCATCGGTCATCAGCGCCATGATCGCGTCTACGTCGTGACGGTTGAAGGCGTCGTGAAACCGCTGGATGGTCGTGGAAGCGGAATCGTCGGGCATTTTAGCCAGCGTTTCGTGTTCCGGTCAGATAGAAGAAATAATCGCCAACCATCACCTCGAATGAACCGAATCCCCGTTTTTGTAAGTGTTCCTGAATGAGTGCCGGATCGTAATAAATTTTGATAATCTGAAAGTTGCGCCCGTCGAGCAGGGTACGTGTCTGGCGATCCTCGTCTACAGCGCCGGAAAGCTCTTTGCCGCCCGCTGGCTCATCGACGATGAAGACACGCCCACCGGGTTTGACAGCGCGTGCGACTTTATCCAGAAATGTATCAAGGTGCTCGTTTGGTACGTGCGAAATCCAGAAGCCGAAAAACACCAGATCGTATTCGCGGTCAGGCTGCCAGTCGAACAGGTTGACCTGCTCATACTGCACCTTTGGACTGTTGACCTTTGCCTGATTGACTTCCAGCATTTCGGGTGCGCCATCCAGCGCGGTGATCGACTTGCTGACCGGAAGCAGCGCCTGCGTCCAGATTCCGGTTCCACAGGCGAGTTCAAGCACATTGCTGCGCGGCGGTAGGGAATGAAGCGCGTTGACGATTTGCGCCCATTCCGTGTCGATCTGTTGATCTTGCGGCTCAGGCGTTGCGAAGCGTCCGGTCTGTTGAACGGATTCGTCGTACTCCTGAGCGCGGGCGCGGTAGTACGCCAGTTGTTCACGTAAGATGTCGTCGCTCATCCGCTTGTACCATACTGTGCGATGGCTTCTTCTGCATGAGGTCTGCCGCTGGAACGGTAAATCTCGATGAGGGATTGTGCGTCGTAGTATACCCGACGGAATTCAAGCGCGAACCGTCCGTTTTCCGCCGTGAGGATGGCGTACTCCGCCCATGCATCGGCGTGGAACGTGCCTTCCGGTTGGTTGTGGCTGTAGGCGAAGCCGACGCTGCCGGGGTTAAAGTAGAAGCTGTCGGTTGCGCCGATCCTGCGGATATGCTGTATATGGGTATGCCCACCCGTCATGATGTGCGGTACGTAGGAAGCGAGGTACCGGTTGAAATCCTCTTCCGGGGTGGATGGCAGGATAACGTCATCGAAAGAGGCAGGCGAGCCGTGAAAGCAGAGCAGGTTGCGCCCTGACTCCAGTGGGATTTCAACGGTGGGCTGGAACTGGCGGATGAACGCTAAATCCTCGCTCGAAAGCTGTTCGAGCATCCAGTTTCGCACATCGTTCATCTTGCGCAGCCGTTCTTCGGGGATGTTCTCGCTGCCGGTTTCATCACCCGTGAGCAGCCATGCGTCGGCGTTGCCCATGACTACCGGACAAGCCAGTTCCCGCAACCGTGCGACCACCTGTGCGGGCTGCGCACCGCCCTGAATGGCATCACCCAGACAGACCATGCCATCGACCTGATCCAGATCGGCGAGCATGGCGTCAAGGGCGAACGCATTCCCGTGAATGTCGGAAAATACGGCGATTCGTGTCACCTGATAGCCATCCTCATGGTTTGCTTCGCGGTTGTTCTGCTTGGTTTAAGTATTCTAACGTAAAGTACACGCCACCAACTCACCAGAGAGAAAAGCGAATGGCACAAGCTTATTCTCGCCCGTTGACTGCCAACGCCTGCCGCAAATGGTCGAGCGAGGTGTTGCCGCCAGAGCAGATGAGGGCGACTTTCTTGCCTTCCAGTTCTTCGCGCAGGTTGTACGCCGCTGCCAATGGCGACGCCCCCGCGCCTTCCGCCAGCGTGTGAGCGCGTTCGATCATCCAGACCATTGCCTGCTTCAGTTCGTCGTCACGTACCAGCACAAAGTCGTCTAGCTGTTCCCACAAGATCGCCTGCGGCAAGGCGAAGGCGGTGGCGGTTGACAGTCCTTCGGCGAACGTGTTGTTGGGCGCTTCCATGAGGCGCTTGTTCTTCCACGATAGATAAGCAGATTGCGCGGCTTCGGACTGGACGGCGATCACGCGGATTCTGGGGTTGATGGCATGGGCGGCGATACACGCGCCTGCCGCGCCGCTACCCCCACCAATCGGGACGATCACCACGTCGATGTTGGGCTGCTCCTGCAAGACTTCGAGGGTGTGGGTGGCGACTCCGGCGATCAGCAGCGGCTCGTCGCCGGAATGGACGTAGCGATAGCCGTGTTCACGCGCCAGCGCCTCACAATGCAGGCGGGCGTCGTCGAACTTCTCTCCGTGAAAGATGACTTCAGCGGCCATGCCCTGCATGGCGGCGACTTTGCCGGGGTTCGCGCCTTCGGGCACGACGATACGCGCCTTTACACCAAACAACCGTCCGGCATAAGCCACCGACTGCCCATGATTGCCCGTCGAGGCGGCGATCAACCCGCGCTGCTTCTCTTCGGGCGATAGCTGCGCGACCAGATTGACCCCGCCGCGCACTTTGAATGCGCCAACGGGCTGGTAGTTCTCGTGCTTCACCCATACTTCGGTTCCGATGAGCGCGTCCAATGCGGGGTAACGGTGCAGCGGGGTTGGGCGCAGATAACGGGTGATGATGGCGTGTGCCTTCAGTACGTCGGTAAAGGTCGGGATTTGCATGGTGCGTTTCCTATTGATGAAAGTGTATTTGGCGGCGGCGGCGTCAGTTGAGTTTTTTCTTGTGGCGGCGGCGGCAGTTTCCCTCAAATCTGCCGCCAATAATGCGATACCGCCGCCATTGGTTTTCCATATTCAATTTTAAAACCACCGGCACTTTGCAGCATAACACAGATCACGGGCGGAAGGTGGACATTTTGGGCGGCATTTTGGACCATTTTTGCGGCTGTGTCACAGCCGAATGAGCGGCAATCCGGCGTCGATGGCGGTTTGCCAGTTGGGGTGATGTTTGATTTCGTCCAGCGGACAGGGCGGCTGAGGCGTGTCGTTGTGTGGTTGCAGCGCTAACCCAAGCCACGCGACATCGTGCCATTTGCCGAATTTATAACCCACGTTTGGATATACGCCAATTGGCTCGAAGCCGAGCGCTTTGTGCAGCCCGATACTGGCGTCGTTGGGCAGGGCGATTCCGGCGAAGGCGTTGTAGTAATTTTGCATCCGCAGCAATTCAAATAACGACGTGTACAACCCGCGTCCGATGCCGGAACGGTGGAAACCGGGGCGTACATAGGCGGTCACGTCTACCGACCACTGATACGCCTGACGTTCACGGTGCTTGCTGGCGTAGACGTAACCGACGATTTCGCCGTTATGTTCGCACACCAGCCATGGATGGGTTTCTGTGGTCTTGCGGATGCGTTCGCGCATGGTGTCTACGTCGGGCGGCTCGGCTTCAAACGAGATGACGGTTTCGCGGACGTAGGGCGCGTAAATCGCCTGAACCGCTTCGGCGTCGGCTTCGGTTGCCAGTCGAATCGTTGAGGTCATAGTCACTCCACAGGGTAAATTTCTGCGGACAAGATAGGGAATTTGATACGGTAAGTCAACGGATTGGACTCATAGAATCGGCGGCAGATTTTTGTGGCATTTTGCCAGATGTTGGGTGAGGTTTGAGGAAGATGGTAT